>NZ_JAUKUC010000016.1:7500-32500 GCF_030505015.1 Maribacter confluentis | reverse complement strand
AAAAAAAAAAAAAAAAAAAAAAAAAAAAAAAAAAAAAAAAAAAAAAAAAAAAAAAAAAAAAAAAAAAAAAAAAAAAAAAAAAAAAAAAAAAAAAAAAAAAAAAAAAAAAAAAAAAAAAAAAAAAAAAAAAAAAAAAAAAAAAAAAAAAAAAAAAAAAAAAAAAAAAAAAAAAATAAAAAAAAAAATAAAAAAAAAAAAAAAAAAAAAAAAAAAAAAAAAAAAAAAAAAAAAAAAAAAAAAAAAAAAAAAAAAAAAAAAAAAAAAAAAAAAAAAAAAAAAAAAAAAAAAAAAATAAAAAAAAAAAAAAAAAAAAAAAAAAAAAAAAAAAAAAAAAAAAAAAAAATAAAAAAAAAAAAAAAAAAAAAAAAAAAAAAAAAAAAAAAAAAAAAAAAAAAAAAAAAAAAAAAAAAAAAAAAAAAAAAAAAAAAAAAAAAAAAAAAAAAAAAAAAAAAAAAAAAAAAAAAAAAAAAAAAAAAAAAAAAAAAAAAATAAAAAAAAAAAAAAAAAAAAAAAAAAAAAAAAAAAAAAAAAAAAAAAAAAAAAAAAAAAAAAAAAAAAAAAAAAAAAAAAAAAAAAAAAAAAAAAAAAAAAAAAAAAAAAAAAAAAAAAAAAAAAAAAAAAAAAAAAAAAAAAAAAAAAAAAAAAAAAAAAAAAAAAAAATAAAAAAAAAAAAAAAAAAAAAAAAAAAAAAAAAAAAAAAAAAAAAAAAAAAAAAAAAAAAAAAAAAAAAAAAAAAAAAAAAAAAAAAAAAAAAAAAAAAAAAAAAAAAAAAAAAAAAAAAAAAAAAAAAAAAAAAAAAAAAAAAAAAAAAAAAAAAAAATAAAAAAAAAAAAAAAAAAAAAAAAAAAAAAAAAAAAAAAAAAAAAAAATAAAAAAAAAAAAAAAAAAAAAAAAAAAAAAAAAAAAAAAAAAAAAAAAAAAAAAAAAAAAAAAAAAAAAAAAAAAAAAAAAAAAAAAAAAAAAAAAAAAAAAAAAAAAAAAAAAAAAAAAAAAAAAAAAAAAAAAAAAAAAAAAAAAAAAAAAAAAAAAAAAAAAAAAAAAAAAAAAAAAAAAAAAAAAAAAAAAAAAAAAAAAAAAAAAAAAAAAAAAAAAAAAAAAAAAAAAAAAAAAAAAAAAAAAAAAAAAAAAAAAAAAAAAAAAAAAAAAAAAAAAAAAAAAAAAAAAAAAAAAAAAAAAAAAAAAAAAAAAAAAAAAAAAAAAAAAAAAAAAAAAAAAAAAAAAAAAAAAAAAAAAAAAAAAAAAAAAAAAAAAAAAAAATAAAAAAAAAAAAAAAAAAAAAAAAAAAAAAAAAAAAAAAATAAAAAAAAAAAAAAAAAAAAAAAAAAAAAAAAAAAAAAAAAAAAAAAAAAAAAAAAAAAAAAAAAAAAAAAAAAAAAAAAAAAAAAAAAAAAAAAAAAAAAAAAAAAAAAAAAAAAAAAAAAAAAAAAAAAAAATAAAAAAAAAAAAAAAAAAAAAAAAAAAAAAAAAAAAAAAAAAAAAAAAAAAAAAAAAAAAAAAAAAAAAAAAAAAAAAAAAAAAAAAAAAAAAAAAAAAAAAAAAAAAAAAAAAAAAAAAAAAAAAAAAAAAAAAAAAAAAAAAAAAAAAAAAAAAAAAAAAAAAAAAAAAAAAAAAAAAAAAAAAAAAAAAAAAAAAAAAAAAAAAAAAAAAAAAAAAAAAAAAAAAAAAAAAAAAAAAAAAAAAAAAAAAAAAAAAAAAAAAAAAAAAAAAAAAAAAAAAAAAAAAAATAAAAAAAAAAAAAAAAAAAAAAAAAAAAAAAAAAAAAAAAAAAAAAAAAAAAAAAAAAAAAAAAAAAAAAAAAAAAAAAAAAAAAAAAAAAAAAAAAAAAAAAAAAAAAAAAAAAAAAAAAAAAAAAAAAAAAAAAAAAAAAAAAAAAAAAAAAAAAAAAAAAAAAAAAAAAAAAAAAAAAAAAAAAAAAAAAAAAAAAAAAAAAAAAAAAAAAAAAAAAAAAAAAAAAAAAAAAAAAAAAAAAAAAAAAAAAAAAAAAAAAAAAAAAAAAAAAAAAAAAAAAAAAAAAAAAAAAAAAAAAAAAAAAAAAAAAAAAAAAAAAAAAAAAAAAAAAAAAAAAAAAAAAAAAAAAAAAAAAAAAAAAAAAAAAAAAAAAAAAAAAAAAAAAAAAAAAAAAAAAAAAAAAAAAAAAAAAAAAAAAAAAAAAAAAAAAAAAAAAAAAAAAAAAAAAAAAAAAAAAAAAAAAAAAAAAAAAAAAAAAAAAAAAAAAAAAAAAAAAAAAAAAAAAAAAAAAAAAAAAAAAAAAAAAAAAAAAAAAAAAAAAAAAAAAAAAAAAAAAAAAAAAAAAAAAAAAAAAAAAAAAAAAAAAAAAAAAAAAAAAAAAAAAAAAAAAAAAAAAAAAAAAAAAAAAAAAAAAAAAAAAAAAAAAAAAAAAAAAAAAAAAAAAAAAAAAAAAAAAAAAAAAAAAAAAAAAAAAAAAAAAAAAAAAAAAAAAAAAAAAAAAAAAAAAAAAAAAAAAAAAAAAAAAAAAAAAAAAAAAAAAAAAAAAAAAAAAAAAAAAAAAAAAAAAAAAAAAAAAAAAAAAAAAAAAAAAAAAAAAAAAAAAAAAAAAAAAAAAAAAAAAAAAAAAAAAAAAAAAAAAAAAAAAAAAAAAAAAAAAAAAAAAAAAAAAAAAAAAAAAAAAAAAAAAAAAAAAAAAAAAAAAAAAAAAAAAAAAAAAAAAAAAAAAAAAAAAAAAAAAAAAAAAAAAAAAAAAAAAAAAAAAAAAAAAAAAAAAAAAAAAAAAAAAAAAAAAAAAAAAAAAAAAAAAAAAAAAAAAAAAAAAAAAAAAAAAAAAAAAAAAAAAAATAAAAAAAAAAAAAAAAAAAAAAAAAAAAAAAAAAAAAAAAAAAAAAAAAAAAAAAAAAAAAAAAAAAAAAAAAAAAAAAAAAAAAAAAAAAAAAAAAAAAAAAAAAAAAAAAAAAAAAAAAAAAAAAAAAAAAAAAAAAAAAAAAAAAAAAAAAAAAAAAAAAAAAAAAAAAAAAAAAAAAAAAAAAAAAAAAAAAAAAAAAAAAAAAAAAAAAAAAAAAAAAAAAAAAAAAAAAAAAAAAAAAAAAAAAAAAAAAAAAAAAAAAAAAAAAAAAAAAAAAAAAAAAAAAATAAAAAAAAAAAAAAAAAAAAAAAAAAAAAAAAAAAAAAAAAAAAAAAAAAAAAAAAAAAAAAAAAAAAAAAAAAAAAAAAAAAAAAAAAAAAAAAAAAAAAAAAAAAAAAAAAAAAAAAAAAAAAAAAAAAAAAAAAAAAAAAAAAAAAAAAAAAAAAAAAAAAAAAAAAAAAAAAAAAAAAAAAAAAAAAAAAAAAAAAAAAAAAAAAAAAAAAAAAAAAAAAAAAAAAAAAAAAAAAAAAAAAAAAAAAAAAAAAAAAAAAAAAAAAAAAAAAAAAAAAAAAAAAAAAAAAAAAAAAAAAAAAAAAAAAAAAAAAAAAAAAAAAAAAAAAAAAAAAAAAAAAAAAAAAAAAAAAAAAAAAAAAAAAAAAAAAAAAAAAAAAAAAAAAAAAAAAAAAAAAAAAAAAAAAAAAAAAAAAAAAAAAAAAAAAAAAAAAAAAAAAAAAAAAAAAAAAAAAAAAAAAAAAAAAAAAAAAAAAAAAAAAAAAAAAAAAAAAAAAAAAAAAAAAAAAAAAAAAAAAAAAAAAAAAAAAAAAAAAAAAAAAAAAAAAAAAAAAAAAAAAAAAAAAAAAAAAAAAAAAAAAAAAAAAAAAAAAAAAAAAAAAAAAAAAAAAAAAAAAAAAAAAAAAAAAAAAAAAAAAAAAAAAAAAAAAAAAAAAAAAAAAAAAAAAAAAAAAAAAAAAAAAAAAAAAAAAAAAAAAAAAAAAAAAAAAAAAAAAAAAAAAAAAAAAAAAAAAAAAAAAAAAAAAAAAAAAAAAAAAAAAAAAAAAAAAAAAAAAAAAAAAAAAAAAAAAAAAAAAAAAAAAAAAAAAAAAAAAAAAAAAAAAAAAAAAAAAAAAAAAAAAAAAAAAAAAAAAAAAAAAAAAAAAAAAAAAAAAAAAAAAAAAAAAAAAAAAAAAAAAAAAAAAAAAAAAAAAAAAAAAAAAAAAAAAAAAAAAAAAAAAAAAAAAAAAAAAAAAAAAAAAAAAAAAAAAAAAAAAAAAAAAAAAAAAAAAAAAAAAAATAAAAAAAAAAAAAAAAAAAAAAAAAAAAAAAAAAAAAAAAAAAAAAAAAAAAAAAAAAAAAAAAAAAAAAAAAAAAAAAAAAAAAAAAAAAAAAAAAAAAAAAAAAAAAAAAAAAAAAAAAAAAAAAAAAAAAAAAAAAAAAAAAAAAAAAAAAAAAAAAAAAAAAAAAAAAAAAAAAAAAAAAAAAAAAAAAAAAAAAAAAAAAAAAAAAAAAAAAAAAAAAAAAAAAAAAAAAAAAAAAAAAAAAAAAAAAAAAAAAAAAAAAAAAAAAAAAAAAAAAAAAAAAAAAAAAAAAAAAAAAAAAAAAAAAAAAAAAAAAAAAAAAAAAAAAAAAAAAAAAAAAAAAAAAAAAAAAAAAAAAAAAAAAAAAAAAAAAAAAAAAAAAAAAAAAAAAAAAAAAAAAAAAAAAAAAAAAAAAAAAAAAAAAAAAAAAAAAAAAAAAAAAAAAAAAAAAAAAAAAAAAAAAAAAAAAAAAAAAAAAAAAAAAAAAAAAAAAAAAAAAAAAAAAAAAAAAAAAAAAAAAAAAAAAAAAAAAAAAAAAAAAAAAAAAAAAAAAAAAAAAAAAAAAAAAAAAAAAAAAAAAAAAAAAAAAAAAAAAAAAAAAAAAAAAAAAAAAAAAAAAAAAAAAAAAAAAAAAAAAAAAAAAAAAAAAAAAAAAAAAAAAAAAAAAAAAAAAAAAAAAAAAAAAAAAAAAAAAAAAAAAAAAAAAAAAAAAAAAAAAAAAAAAAAAAAAAAAAAAAAAAAAAAAAAAAAAAAAAAAAAAAAAAAAAAAAAAAAAAAAAAAAAAAAAAAAAAAAAAAAAAAAAAAAAAAAAAAAAAAAAAAAAAAAAAAAAAAAAAAAAAAAAAAAAAAAAAAAAAAAAAAAAAAAAAAAAAAAAAAAAAAAAAAAAAAAAAAAAAAAAAAAAAAAAAAAAAAAAAAAAAAAAAAAAAAAAAAAAAAAAAAAAAAAAAAAAAAAAAAAAAAAAAAAAAAAAAAAAAAAAAAAAAAAAAAAAAAAAAAAAAAAAAAAAAAAAAAAAAAAAAAAAAAAAAAAAAAAAAAAAAAAAAAAAAAAAAAAAAAAAAAAAAAAAAAAAAAAAAAAAAAAAAAAAAAAAAAAAAAAAAAAAAAAAAAAAAAAAAAAAAAAAAAAAAAAAAAAAAAAAAAAAAAAAAAAAAAAAAAAAAAAAAAAAAAAAAAAAAAAAAAAAAAAAAAAAAAAAAAAAAAAAAAAAAAAAAAAAAAAAAAAAAAAAAAAAAAAAAAAAAAAAAAAAAAAAAAAAAAAAAAAAAAAAAAAAAAAAAAAAAAAAAAAAAAAAAAAAAAAAAAAAAAAAAAAAAAAAAAAAAAAAAAAAAAAAAAAAAAAAAAAAAAAAAAAAAAAAAAAAAAAAAAAAAAAAAAAAAAAAAAAAAAAAAAAAAAAAAAAAAAAAAAAAAAAAAAAAAAAAAAAAAAAAAAAAAAAAAAAAAAAAAAAAAAAAAAAAAAAAAAAAAAAAAAAAAAAAAAAAAAAAAAAAAAAAAAAAAAAAAAAAAAAAAAAAAAAAAAAAAAAAAAAAAAAAAAAAAAAAAAAAAAAAAAAAAAAAAAAAAAAAAAAAAAAAAAAAAAAAAAAAAAAAAAAAAAAAAAAAAAAAAAAAAAAAAAAAAAAAAAAAAAAAAAAAAAAAAAAAAAAAAAAAAAAAAAAAAAAAAAAAAAAAAAAAAAAAAAAAAAAAAAAAAAAAAAAAAAAAAAAAAAAAAAAAAAAAAAAAAAAAAAAAAAAAAAAAAAAAAAAAAAAAAAAAAAAAAAAAAAAAAAAAAAAAAAAAAAAAAAAAAAAAAAAAAAAAAAAAAAAAAAAAAAAAAAAAAAAAAAAAAAAAAAAAAAAAAAAAAAAAAAAAAAAAAAAAAAAAAAAAAAAAAAAAAAAAAAAAAAAAAAAAAAAAAAAAAAAAAAAAAAAAAAATAAAAAAAAAAAAAAAAAAAAAAAAAAAAAAAAAAAAAAAAAAAAAAAAAAAAAAAAAAAAAAAAAAAAAAAAAAAAAAAAAAAAAAAAAAAAAAAAAAAAAAAAAAAAAAAAAAAAATAAAAAAAAAAAAAAAAAAAAAAAAAAAAAAAAAAAAAAAAAAAAAAAAAAAAAAAAAAAAAAAAAAAAAAAAAAAAAAAAAAAAAAAAAAAAAAAAAAAAAAAAAAAAAAAAAAAAAAAAAAAAAAAAAAAAAAAAAAAAAAAAAAAAAAAAAAAAAAAAAAAAAAAAAAAAAAAAAAAAAAAAAAAAAAAAAAAAAAAAAAAAAAAAAAAAAAAAAAAAAAAAAAAAAAAAAAAAAAAAAAAAAAAAAAAAAAAAAAAAAAAAAAAAAAAAAAAAAAAAAAAAAAAAAAAAAAAAAAAAAAAAAAAAAAAAAAAAAAAAAAAAAAAAAAAAAAAAAAAAAAAAAAAAAAAAAAAAAAAAAAAAAAAAAAAAAAAAAAAAAAAAAAAAAAAAAAAAAAAAAAAAAAAAAAAAAAAAAAAAAAAAAAAAAAAAAAAAAAAAAAAAAAAAAAAAAAAAAAAAAAAAAAAAAAAAAAAAAAAAAAAAAAAAAAAAAAAAAAAAAAAAAAAAAAAAAAAAAAAAAAAAAAAAAAAAAAAAAAAAAAAAAAAAAAAAAAAAAAAAAAAAAAAAAAAAAAAAAAAAAAAAAAAAAAAAAAAAAAAAAAAAAAAAAAAAAAAAAAAAAAAAAAAAAAAAAAAAAAAAAAAAAAAAAAAAAAAAAAAAAAAAAAAAAAAAAAAAAAAAAAAAAAAAAAAAAAAAAAAAAAAAAAAAAAAAAAAAAAAAAAAAAAAAAAAAAAAAAAAAAAAAAAAAAAAAAAAAAAAAAAAAAAAAAAAAAAAAAAAAAAAAAAAAAAAAAAAAAAAAAAAAAAAAAAAAAAAAAAAAAAAAAAAAAAAAAAAAAAAAAAAAAAAAAAAAAAAAAAAAAAAAAAAAAAAAAAAAAAAAAAAAAAAAAAAAAAAAAAAAAAAAAAAAAAAAAAAAAAAAAAAAAAAAAAAAAAAAAAAAAAAAAAAAAAAAAAAAAAAAAAAAAAAAAAAAAAAAAAAAAAAAAAAAAAAAAAAAAAAAAAAAAAAAAAAAAAAAAAAAAAAAAAAAAAAAAAAAAAAAAAAAAAAAAAAAAAAAAAAAAAAAAAAAAAAAAAAAAAAAAAAAAAAAAAAAAAAAAAAAAAAAAAAAAAAAAAAAAAAAAAAAAAAAAAAAAAAAAAAAAAAAAAAAAAAAAAAAAAAAAAAAAAAAAAAAAAAAAAAAAAAAAAAAAAAAAAAAAAAAAAAAAAAAAAAAAAAAAAAAAAAAAAAAAAAAAAAAAAAAAAAAAAAAAAAAAAAAAAAAAAAAAAAAAAAAAAAAAAAAAAAAAAAAAAAAAAAAAAAAAAAAAAAAAAAAAAAAAAAAAAAAAAAAAAAAAAAAAAAAAAAAAAAAAAAAAAAAAAAAAAAAAAAAAAAAAAAAAAAAAAAAAAAAAAAAAAAAAAAAAAAAAAAAAAAAAAAAAAAAAAAAAAAAAAAAAAAAAAAAAAAAAAAAAAAAAAAAAAAAAAAAAAAAAAAAAAAAAAAAAAAAAAAAAAAAAAAAAAAAAAAAAAAAAAAAAAAAAAAAAAAAAAAAAAAAAAAAAAAAAAAAAAAAAAAAAAAAAAAAAAAAAAAAAAAAAAAAAAAAAAAAAAAAAAAAAAAAAAAAAAAAAAAAAAAAAAAAAAAAAAAAAAAAAAAAAAAAAAAAAAAAAAAAAAAAAAAAAAAAAAAAAAAAAAAAAAAAAAAAAAAAAAAAAAAAAAAAAAAAAAAAAAAAAAAAAAAAAAAAAAAAAAAAAAAAAAAAAAAAAAAAAAAAAAAAAAAAAAAAAAAAAAAAAAAAAAAAAAAAAAAAAAAAAAAAAAAAAAAAAAAAAAAAAAAAAAAAAAAAAAAAAAAAAAAAAAAAAAAAAAAAAAAAAAAAAAAAAAAAAAAAAAAAAAAAAAAAAAAAAAAAAAAAAAAAAAAAAAAAAAAAAAAAAAAAAAAAAAAAAAAAAAAAAAAAAAAAAAAAAAAAAAAAAAAAAAAAAAAAAAAAAAAAAAAAAAAAAAAAAAAAAAAAAAAAAAAAAAAAAAAAAAAAAAAAAAAAAAAAAAAAAAAAAAAAAAAAAAAAAAAAAAAAAAAAAAAAAAAAAAAAAAAAAAAAAAAAAAAAAAAAAAAAAAAAAAAAAAAAAAAAAAAAAAAAAAAAAAAAAAAAAAAAAAAAAAAAAAAAAAAAAAAAAAAAAAAAAAAAAAAAAAAAAAAAAAAAAAAAAAAAAAAAAAAAAAAAAAAAAAAAAAAAAAAAAAAAAAAAAAAAAAAAAAAAAAAAAAAAAAAAAAAAAAAAAAAAAAAAAAAAAAAAAAAAAAAAAAAAAAAAAAAAAAAAAAAAAAAAAAAAAAAAAAAAAAAAAAAAAAAAAAAAAAAAAAAAAAAAAAAAAAAAAAAAAAAAAAAAAAAAAAAAAAAAAAAAAAAAAAAAAAAAAAAAAAAAAAAAAAAAAAAAAAAAAAAAAAAAAAAAAAAAAAAAAAAAAAAAAAAAAAAAAAAAAAAAAAAAAAAAAAAAAAAAAAAAAAAAAAAAAAAAAAAAAAAAAAAAAAAAAAAAAAAAAAAAAAAAAAAAAAAAAAAAAAAAAAAAAAAAAAAAAAAAAAAAAAAAAAAAAAAAAAAAAAAAAAAAAAAAAAAAAAAAAAAAAAAAAAAAAAAAAAAAAAAAAAAAAAAAAAAAAAAAAAAAAAAAAAAAAAAAAAAAAAAAAAAAAAAAAAAAAAAAAAAAAAAAAAAAAAAAAAAAAAAAAAAAAAAAAAAAAAAAAAAAAAAAAAAAAAAAAAAAAAAAAAAAAAAAAAAAAAAAAAAAAAAAAAAAAAAAAAAAAAAAAAAAAAAAAAAAAAAAAAAAAAAAAAAAAAAAAAAAAAAAAAAAAAAAAAAAAAAAAAAAAAAAAAAAAAAAAAAAAAAAAAAAAAAAAAAAAAAAAAAAAAAAAAAAAAAAAAAAAAAAAAAAAAAAAAAAAAAAAAAAAAAAAAAAAAAAAAAAAAAAAAAAAAAAAAAAAAAAAAAAAAAAAAAAAAAAAAAAAAAAAAAAAAAAAAAAAAAAAAAAAAAAAAAAAAAAAAAAAAAAAAAAAAAAAAAAAAAAAAAAAAAAAAAAAAAAAAAAAAAAAAAAAAAAAAAAAAAAAAAAAAAAAAAAAAAAAAAAAAAAAAAAAAAAAAAAAAAAAAAAAAAAAAAAAAAAAAAAAAAAAAAAAAAAAAAAAAAAAAAAAAAAAAAAAAAAAAAAAAAAAAAAAAAAAAAAAAAAAAAAAAAAAAAAAAAAAAAAAAAAAAAAAAAAAAAAAAAAAAAAAAAAAAAAAAAAAAAAAAAAAAAAAAAAAAAAAAAAAAAAAAAAAAAAAAAAAAAAAAAAAAAAAAAAAAAAAAAAAAAAAAAAAAAAAAAAAAAAAAAAAAAAAAAAAAAAAAAAAAAAAAAAAAAAAAAAAAAAAAAAAAAAAAAAAAAAAAAAAAAAAAAAAAAAAAAAAAAAAAAAAAAAAAAAAAAAAAAAAAAAAAAAAAAAAAAAAAAAAAAAAAAAAAAAAAAAAAAAAAAAAAAAAAAAAAAAAAAAAAAAAAAAAAAAAAAAAAAAAAAAAAAAAAAAAAAAAAAAAAAAAAAAAAAAAAAAAAAAAAAAAAAAAAAAAAAAAAAAAAATAAAAAAAAAAAAAAAAAAAAAAAAAAAAAAAAAAAAAAAAAAAAAAAAAAAAAAAAAAAAAAAAAAAAAAAAAAAAAAAAAAAAAAAAAAAAAAAAAAAAAAAAAAAAAAAAAAAAAAAAAAAAAAAAAAAAAAAAAAAAAAAAAAAAAAAAAAAAAAAAAAAAAAAAAAAAAAAAAAAAAAAAAAAAAAAAAAAAAAAAAAAAAAAAAAAAAAAAAAAAAAAAAAAAAAAAAAAAAAAAAAAAAAAAAAAAAAAAAAAAAAAAAAAAAAAAAAAAAAAAAAAAAAAAAAAAAAAAAAAAAAAAAAAAAAAAAAAAAAAAAAAAAAAAAAAAAAAAAAAAAAAAAAAAAAAAAAAAAAAAAAAAAAAAAAAAAAAAAAAAAAAAAAAAAAAAAAAAAAAAAAAAAAAAAAAAAAAAAAAAAAAAAAAAAAAAAAAAAAAAAAAAAAAAAAAAAAAAAAAAAAAAAAAAAAAAAAAAAAAAAAAAAAAAAAAAAAAAAAAAAAAAAAAAAAAAAAAAAAAAAAAAAAAAAAAAAAAAAAAAAAAAAAAAAAAAAAAAATAAAAAAAAAAAAAAAAAAAAAAAAAAAAAAAAAAAAAAAAAAAAAAAAAAAAAAAAAAAAAAAAAAAAAAAAAAAAAAAAAAAAAAAAAAAAAAAAAAAAAAAAAAAAAAAAAAAAAAAAAAAAAAAAAAAAAAAAAAAAAAAAAAAAAAAAAAAAAAAAAAAAAAAAAAAAAAAAAAAAAAAAAAAAAAAAAAAAAAAAAAAAAAAAAAAAAAAAAAAAAAAAAAAAAAAAAAAAAAAAAAAAAAAAAAAAAAAAAAAAAAAAAAAAAAAAAAAAAAAAAAAAAAAAAAAAAAAAAAAAAAAAAAAAAAAAAAAAAAAAAAAAAAAAAAAAAAAAAAAAAAAAAAAAAAAAAAAAAAAAAAAAAAAAAAAAAAAAAAAAAAAAAAAAAAAAAAAAAAAAAAAAAAAAAAAAAAAAAAAAAAAAAAAAAAAAAAAAAAAAAAAAAAAAAAAAAAAAAAAAAAAAAAAAAAAAAAAAAAAAAAAAAAAAAAAAAAAAAAAAAAAAAAAAAAAAAAAAAAAAAAAAAAAAAAAAAAAAAAAAAAAAAAAAATAAAAAAAAAAAAAAAAAAAAAAAAAAAAAAAAAAAAAAAAAAAAAAAAAAAAAAAAAAAAAAAAAAAAAAAAAAAAAAAAAAAAAAAAAAAAAAAAAAAAAAAAAAAAAAAAAAAAAAAAAAAAAAAAAAAAAAAAAAAAAAAAAAAAAAAAAAAAAAAAAAAAAAAAAAAAAAAAAAAAAAAAAAAAAAAAAAAAAAAAAAAAAAAAAAAAAAAAAAAAAAAAAAAAAAAAAAAAAAAAAAAAAAAAAAAAAAAAAAAAAAAAAAAAAAAAAAAAAAAAAAAAAAAAAAAAAAAAAAAAAAAAAAAAAAAAAAAAAAAAAAAAAAAAAAAAAAAAAAAAAAAAAAAAAAAAAAAAAAAAAAAAAAAAAAAAAAAAAAAAAAAAAAAAAAAAAAAAAAAAAAAAAAAAAAAAAAAAAAAAAAAAAAAAAAAAAAAAAAAAAAAAAAAAAAAAAAAAAAAAAAAAAAAAAAAAAAAAAAAAAAAAAAAAAAAAAAAAAAAAAAAAAAAAAAAAAAAAAAAAAAAAAAAAAAAAAAAAAAAAAAAAAAAAAAAAAAAAAAAAAAAAAAAAAAAAAAAAAAAAAAAAAAAAAAAAAAAAAAAAAAAAAAAAAAAAAAAAAAAAAAAAAAAAAAAAAAAAAAAAAAAAAAAAAAAAAAAAAAAAAAAAAAAAAAAAAAAAAAAAAAAAAAAAAAAAAAAAAAAAAAAAAAAAAAAAAAAAAAAAAAAAAAAAAAAAAAAAAAAAAAAAAAAAAAAAAAAAAAAAAAAAAAAAAAAAAAAAAAAAAAAAAAAAAAAAAAAAAAAAAAAAAAAAAAAAAAAAAAAAAAAAAAAAAAAAAAAAAAAAAAAAAAAAAAAAAAAAAAAAAAAAAAAAAAAAAAAAAAAAAAAAAAAAAAAAAAAAAAAAAAAAAAAAAAAAAAAAAAAAAAAAAAAAAAAAAAAAAAAAAAAAAAAAAAAAAAAAAAAAAAAAAAAAAAAAAAAAAAAAAAAAAAAAAAAAAAAAAAAAAAAAAAAAAAAAAAAAAAAAAAAAAAAAAAAAAAAAAAAAAAAAAAAAAAAAAAAAAAAAAAAAAAAAAAAAAAAAAAAAAAAAAAAAAAAAAAAAAAAAAAAAAAAAAAAAAAAAAAAAAAAAAAAAAAAAAAAAAAAAAAAAAAAAAAAAAAAAAAAAAAAAAAAAAAAAAAAAAAAAAAAAAAAAAAAAAAAAAAAAAAAAAAAAAAAAAAAAAAAAAAAAAAAAAAAAAAAAAAAAAAAAAAAAAAAAAAAAAAAAAAAAAAAAAAAAAAAAAAAAAAAAAAAAAAAAAAAAAAAAAAAAAAAAAAAAAAAAAAAAAAAAAAAAAAAAAAAAAAAAAAAAAAAAAAAAAAAAAAAAAAAAAAAAAAAAAAAAAAAAAAAAAAAAAAAAAAAAAAAAAAAAAAAAAAAAAAAAAAAAAAAAAAAAAAAAAAAAAAAAAAAAAAAAAAAAAAAAAAAAAAAAAAAAAAAAAAAAAAAAAAAAAAAAAAAAAAAAAAAAAAAAAAAAAAAAAAAAAAAAAAAAAAAAAAAAAAAAAAAAAAAAAAAAAAAAAAAAAAAAAAAAAAAAAAAAAAAAAAAAAAAAAAAAAAAAAAAAAAAAAAAAAAAAAAAAAAAAAAAAAAAAAAAAAAAAAAAAAAAAAAAAAAAAAAAAAAAAAAAAAAAAAAAAAAAAAAAAAAAAAAAAAAAAAAAAAAAAAAAAAAAAAAAAAAAAAAAAAAAAAAAAAAAAAAAAAAAAAAAAAAAAAAAAAAAAAAAAAAAAAAAAAAAAAAAAAAAAAAAAAAAAAAAAAAAAAAAAAAAAAAAAAAAAAAAAAAAAAAAAAAAAAAAAAAAAAAAAAAAAAAAAAAAAAAAAAAAAAAAAAAAAAAAAAAAAAAAAAAAAAAAAAAAAAAAAAAAAAAAAAAAAAAAAAAAAAAAAAAAAAAAAAAAAAAAAAAAAAAAAAAAAAAAAAAAAAAAAAAAAAAAAAAAAAAAAAAAAAAAAAAAAAAAAAAAAAAAAAAAAAAAAAAAAAAAAAAAAAAAAAAAAAAAAAAAAAAAAAAAAAAAAAAAAAAAAAAAAAAAAAAAAAAAAAAAAAAAAAAAAAAAAAAAAAAAAAAAAAAAAAAAAAAAAAAAAAAAAAAAAAAAAAAAAAAAAAAAAAAAAAAAAAAAAAAAAAAAAAAAAAAAAAAAAAAAAAAAAAAAAAAAAAAAAAAAAAAAAAAAAAAAAAAAAAAAAAAAAAAAAAAAAAAAAAAAAAAAAAAAAAAAAAAAAAAAAAAAAAAAAAAAAAAAAAAAAAAAAAAAAAAAAAAAAAAAAAAAAAAAAAAAAAAAAAAAAAAAAAAAAAAAAAAAAAAAAAAAAAAAAAAAAAAAAAAAAAAAAAAAAAAAAAAAAAAAAAAAAAAAAAAAAAAAAAAAAAAAAAAAAAAAAAAAAAAAAAAAAAAAAAAAAAAAAAAAAAAAAAAAAAAAAAAAAAAAAAAAAAAAAAAAAAAAAAAAAAAAAAAAAAAAAAAAAAAAAAAAAAAAAAAAAAAAAAAAAAAAAAAAAAAAAAAAAAAAAAAAAAAAAAAAAAAAAAAAAAAAAAAAAAAAAAAAAAAAAAAAAAAAAAAAAAAAAAAAAAAAAAAAAAAAAAAAAAAAAAAAAAAAAAAAAAAAAAAAAAAAAAAAAAAAAAAAAAAAAAAAAAAAAAAAAAAAAAAAAAAAAAAAAAAAAAAAAAAAAAAAAAAAAAAAAAAAAAAAAAAAAAAAAAAAAAAAAAAAAAAAAAAAAAAAAAAAAAAAAAAAAAAAAAAAAAAAAAAAAAAAAAAAAAAAAAAAAAAAAAAAAAAAAAAAAAAAAAAAAAAAAAAAAAAAAAAAAAAAAAAAAAAAAAAAAAAAAAAAAAAAAAAAAAAAAAAAAAAAAAAAAAAAAAAAAAAAAAAAAAAAAAAAAAAAAAAAAAAAAAAAAAAAAAAAAAAAAAAAAAAAAAAAAAAAAAAAAAAAAAAAAAAAAAAAAAAAAAAAAAAAAAAAAAAAAAAAAAAAAAAAAAAAAAAAAAAAAAAAAAAAAAAAAAAAAAAAAAAAAAAAAAAAAAAAAAAAAAAAAAAAAAAAAAAAAAAAAAAAAAAAAAAAAAAAAAAAAAAAAAAAAAAAAAAAAAAAAAAAAAAAAAAAAAAAAAAAAAAAAAAAAAAAAAAAAAAAAAAAAAAAAAAAAAAAAAAAAAAAAAAAAAAAAAAAAAAAAAAAAAAAAAAAAAAAAAAAAAAAAAAAAAAAAAAAAAAAAAAAAAAAAAAAAAAAAAAAAAAAAAAAAAAAAAAAAAAAAAAAAAAAAAAAAAAAAAAAAAAAAAAAAAAAAAAAAAAAAAAAAAAAAAAAAAAAAAAAAAAAAAAAAAAAAAAAAAAAAAAAAAAAAAAAAAAAAAAAAAAAAAAAAAAAAAAAAAAAAAAAAAAAAAAAAAAAAAAAAAAAAAAAAAAAAAAAAAAAAAAAAAAAAAAAAAAAAAAAAAAAAAAAAAAAAAAAAAAAAAAAAAAAAAAAAAAAAAAAAAAAAAAAAAAAAAAAAAAAAAAAAAAAAAAAAAAAAAAAAAAAAAAAAAAAAAAAAAAAAAAAAAAAAAAAAAAAAAAAAAAAAAAAAAAAAAAAAAAAAAAAAAAAAAAAAAAAAAAAAAAAAAAAAAAAAAAAAAAAAAAAAAAAAAAAAAAAAAAAAAAAAAAAAAAAAAAAAAAAAAAAAAAAAAAAAAAAAAAAAAAAAAAAAAAAAAAAAAAAAAAAAAAAAAAAAAAAAAAAAAAAAAAAAAAAAAAAAAAAAAAAAAAAAAAAAAAAAAAAAAAAAAAAAAAAAAAAAAAAAAAAAAAAAAAAAAAAAAAAAAAAAAAAAAAAAAAAAAAAAAAAAAAAAAAAAAAAAAAAAAAAAAAAAAAAAAAAAAAAAAAAAAAAAAAAAAAAAAAAAAAAAAAAAAAAAAAAAAAAAAAAAAAAAAAAAAAAAAAAAAAAAAAAAAAAAAAAAAAAAAAAAAAAAAAAAAAAAAAAAAAAAAAAAAAAAAAAAAAAAAAAAAAAAAAAAAAAAAAAAAAAAAAAAAAAAAAAAAAAAAAAAAAAAAAAAAAAAAAAAAAAAAAAAAAAAAAAAAAAAAAAAAAAAAAAAAAAAAAAAAAAAAAAAAAAAAAAAAAAAAAAAAAAAAAAAAAAAAAAAAAAAAAAAAAAAAAAAAAAAAAAAAAAAAAAAAAAAAAAAAAAAAAAAAAAAAAAAAAAAAAAAAAAAAAAAAAAAAAAAAAAAAAAAAAAAAAAAAAAAAAAAAAAAAAAAAAAAAAAAAAAAAAAAAAAAAAAAAAAAAAAAAAAAAAAAAAAAAAAAAAAAAAAAAAAAAAAAAAAAAAAAAAAAAAAAAAAAAAAAAAAAAAAAAAAAAAAAAAAAAAAAAAAAAAAAAAAAAAAAAAAAAAAAAAAAAAAAAAAAAAAAAAAAAAAAAAAAAAAAAAAAAAAAAAAAAAAAAAAAAAAAAAAAAAAAAAAAAAAAAAAAAAAAAAAAAAAAAAAAAAAAAAAAAAAAAAAAAAAAAAAAAAAAAAAAAAAAAAAAAAAAAAAAAAAAAAAAAAAAAAAAAAAAAAAAAAAAAAAAAAAAAAAAAAAAAAAAAAAAAAAAAAAAAAAAAAAAAAAAAAAAAAAAAAAAAAAAAAAAAAAAAAAAAAAAAAAAAAAAAAAAAATAAAAAAAAAAAAAAAAAAAAAAAAAAAAAAAAAAAAAAAAAAAAAAAAAAAAAAAAAAAAAAAAAAAAAAAAAAAAAAAAAAAAAAAAAAAAAAAAAAAAAAAAAAAAAAAAAAAAAAAAAAAAAAAAAAAAAAAAAAAAAAAAAAAAAAAAAAAAAAAAAAAAAAAAAAAAAAAAAAAAAAAAAAAAAAAAAAAAAAAAAAAAAAAAAAAAAAAAAAAAAAAAAAAAAAAAAAAAAAAAAAAAAAAAAAAAAAAAAAAAAAAAAAAAAAAAAAAAAAAAAAAAAAAAAAAAAAAAAAAAAAAAAAAAAAAAAAAAAAAAAAAAAAAAAAAAAAAAAAAAAAAAAAAAAAAAAAAAAAAAAAAAAAAAAAAAAAAAAAAAAAAAAAAAAAAAAAAAAAAAAAAAAAAAAAAAAAAAAAAAAAAAAAAAAAAAAAAAAAAAAAAAAAAAAAAAAAAAAAAAAAAAAAAAAAAAAAAAAAAAAAAAAAAAAAAAAAAAAAAAAAAAAAAAAAAAAAAAAAAAAAAAAAAAAAAAAAAAAAAAAAAAAAAAAAAAAAAAAAAAAAAAAAAAAAAAAAAAAAAAAAAAAAAAAAAAAAAAAAAAAAAAAAAAAAAAAAAAAAAAAAAAAAAAAAAAAAAAAAAAAAAAAAAAAAAAAAAAAAAAAAAAAAAAAAAAAAAAAAAAAAAAAAAAAAAAAAAAAAAAAAAAAAAAAAAAAAAAAAAAAAAAACAAAAAAAAAAAAAAAAAAAAAAAAAAAAAAAAAAAAAAAAAAAAAAAAAAAAAAAAAAAAAAAAAAAAAAAAAAAAAAAAAAAAAAAAAAAAAAAAAAAAAAAAAAAAAAAAAAAAAAAAAAAAAAAAAAAAAAAAAAAAAAAAAAAAAAAAAAAAAAAAAAAAAAAAAAAAAAAAAAAAAAAAAAAAAAAAAAAAAAAAAAAAAAAAAAAAAAAAAAAAAAAAAAAAAAAAAAAAAAAAAAAAAAAAAAAAAAAAAAAAAAAAAAAAAAAAAAAAAAAAATAAAAAAAAAAAAAAAAAAAAAAAAAAAAAAAAAAAAAAAAAAAAAAAAAAAAAAAAAAAAAAAAAAAAAAAAAAAAAAAAAAAAAAAAAAAAAAAAAAAAAAAAAAAAAAAAAAAAAAAAAAAAAAAAAAAAAAAAAAAAAAAAAAAAAAAAAAAAAAAAAAAAAAAAAAAAAAAAAAAAAAAAAAAAAAAAAAAAAAAAAAAAAAAAAAAAAAAAAAAAAAAAAAAAAAAAAAAAAAAAAAAAAAAAAAAAAAAAAAAAAAAAAAAAAAAAAAAAAAAAAAAAAAAAAAAAAAAAAAAAAAAAAAAAAAAAAAAAAAAAAAAAAAAAAAAAAAAAAAAAAAAAAAAAAAAAAAAAAAAAAAAAAAAAAAAAAAAAAAAAAAAAAAAAAAAAAAAAAAAAAAAAAAAAAAAAAAAAAAAAAAAAAAAAAAAAAAAAAAAAAAAAAAAAAAAAAAAAAAAAAAAAAAAAAAAAAAAAAAAAAAAAAAAAAAAAAAAAAAAAAAAAAAAAAAAAAAAATAAAAAAAAAAAAAAAAAAAAAAAAAAAAAAAAAAAAAAAAAAAAAAAAAAAAAAAAAAAAAAAAAAAAAAAAAAAAAAAAAAAAAAAAAAAAAAAAAAAAAAAAAAAAAAAAAAAAAAAAAAAAAAAAAAAAAAAAAAAAAAAAAAAAAAAAAAAAAAAAAAAAAAAAAAAAAAAAAAAAAAAAAAAAAAAAAAAAAAAAAAAAAAAAAAAAAAAAAAAAAAAAAAAAAAAAAAAAAAAAAAAAAAAAAAAAAAAAAAAAAAAAAAAAAAAAAAAAAAAAAAAAAAAAAAAAAAAAAAAAAAAAAAAAAAAAAAAAAAAAAAAAAAAAAAAAAAAAAAAAAAAAAAAAAAAAAAAAAAAAAAAAAAAAAAAAAAAAAAAAAAAAAAAAAAAAAAAAAAAAAAAAAAAAAAAAAAAAAAAAAAAAAAAAAAAAAAAAAAAAAAAAAAAAAAAAAAAAAAAAAAAAAAAAAAAAAAAAAAAAAAAAAAAAAAAAAAAAAAAAAAAAAAAAAAAAAAAAAAAAAAAAAAAAAAAAAAAAAAAAAAAAAAAAAAAAAAAAAAAAAAAAAAAAAAAAAAAAAAAAAAAAAAAAAAAAAAAAAAAAAAAAAAAAAAAAAAAAAAAAAAAAAAAAAAAAAAAAAAAAAAAAAAAAAAAAAAAAAAAAAAAAAAAAAAAAAAAAAAAAAAAAAAAAAAAAAAAAAAAAAAAAAAAAAAAAAAAAAAAAAAAAAAAAAAAAAAAAAAAAAAAAAAAAAAAAAAAAAAAAAAAAAAAAAAAAAAAAAAAAAAAAAAAACAAAAAAAAAAAAAAAAAAAAAAAAAAAAAAAAAAAAAAAAAAAAAAAAAAAAAAAAAAAAAAAAAAAAAAAAAAAAAAAAAAAAAAAAAAAAAAAAAAAAAAAAAAAAAAAAAAAAAAAAAAAAAAAAAAAAAAAAAAAAAAAAAAAAAAAAAAAAAAAAAAAAAAAAAAAAAAAAAAAAAAAAAAAAATAAAAAAAAAAAAAAAAAAAAAAAAAAAAAAAAAAAAAAAAAAAAAAAAAAAAAAAAAAAAAAAAAAAAAAAAAAAAAAAAAAAAAAAAAAAAAAAAAAAAAAAAAAAAAAAAAAAAAAAAAAAAAAAAAAAAAAAAAAAAAAAAAAAAAAAAAAAAAAAAAAAAAAAAAAAAAAAAAAAAAAAAAAAAAAAAAAAAAAAAAAAAAAAAAAAAAAAAAAAAAAAAAAAAAAAAAAAAAAAAAAAAAAAAAAAAAAAAAAAAAAAAAAAAAAAAAAAAAAAAAAAAAAAAAAAAAAAAAAAAAAAAAAAAAAAAAAAAAAAAAAAAAAAAAAAAAAAAAAAAAAAAAAAAAAAAAAAAAAAAAAAAAAAAAAAAAAAAAAAAAAAAAAAAAAAAATAAAAAAAAAAAAAAAAAAAAAAAAAAAAAAAAAAAAAAAAAAAAAAAAAAAAAAAAAAAAAAAAAAAAAAAAAAAAAAAAAAAAAAAAAAAAAAAAAAAAAAAAAAAAAAAAAAAAAAAAAAAAAAAAAAAAAAAAAAAAAAAAAAAAAAAAAAAAAAAAAAAAAAAAAAAAAAAAAAAAAAAAAAAAAAAAAAAAAAAAAAAAAAAAAAAAAAAAAAAAAAAAAAAAAAAAAAAAAAAAAAAAAAAAAAAAAAAAAAAAAAAAAAAAAAAAAAAAAAAAAAAAAAAAAAAAAAAAAAAAAAAAAAAAAAAAAAAAAAAAAAAAAAAAAAAAAAAAAAAAAAAAAAAAAAAAAAAAAAAAAAAAAAAAAAAAAAAAAAAAAAAAAAAAAAAAAAAAAAAAAAAAAAAAAAAAAAAAAAAAAAAAAAAAAAAAAAAAAAAAAAAAAAAAAAAAAAAAAAAAAAAAAAAAAAAAAAAAAAAAAAAAAAAAAAAAAAAAAAAAAAAAAAAAAAAAAAAAAAAAAAAAAAAAAAAAAAAAAAAAAAAAAAAAAAAAAAAAAAAAAAAAAAAAAAAAAAAAAAAAAAAAAAAAAAAAAAAAAAAAAAAAAAAAAATAAAAAAAAAAAAAAAAAAAAAAAAAAAAAAAAAAAAAAAAAAAAAAAAAAAAAAAAAAAAAAAAAAAAAAAAAAAAAAAAAAAAAAAAAAAAAAAAAAAAAAAAAAAAAAAAAAAAAAAAAAAAAAAAAAAAAAAAAAAAAAAAAAAAAAAAAAAAAAAAAAAAAAAAAAAAAAAAAAAAAAAAAAAAAAAAAAAAAAAAAAAAAAAAAAAAAAAAAAAAAAAAAAAAAAAAAAAAAAAAAAAAAAAAAAAAAAAAAAAAAAAAAAAAAAAAAAAAAAAAAAAAAAAAAAAAAAAAAAAAAAAAAAAAAAAAAAAAAAAAAAAAAAAAAAAAAAAAAAAAAAAAAAAAAAAAAAAAAAAAAAAAAAAAAAAAAAAAAAAAAAAAAAAAAAAAAAAAAAAAAAATAAAAAAAAAAAAAAAAAAAAAAAAAAAAAAAAAAAAAAAAAAAAAAAAAAAAAAAAAAAAAAAAAAAAAAAAAAAAAAAAAAAAAAAAAAAAAAAAAAAAAAAAAAAAAAAAAAAAAAAAAAAAAAAAAAAAAAAAAAAAAAAAAAAAAAAAAAAAAAAAAAAAAAAAAAAAAAAAAAAAAAAAAAAAAAAAAAAAAAAAAAAAAAAAAAAAAAAAAAAAAAAAAAAAAAAAAAAAAAAAAAAAAAAAAAAAAAAAAAAAAAAAAAAAAAAAAAAAAAAAAAAAAAAAAAAAAAAAAAAAAAAAAAAAAAAAAAAAAAAAAAAAAAAAAAAAAAAAAAAAAAAAAAAAAAAAAAAAAAAAAAAAAAAAAAAAAAAAAAAAAAAAAAAAAAAAAAAAAAAAAAAAAAAAAAAAAAAAAAAAAAAAAAAAAAAAAAAAAAAAAAAAAAAAAAAAAAAAAAAAAAAAAAAAAAAAAAAAAAAAAAAAAAAAAAAAAAAAAAAAAAAAAAAAAAAAAAAAAAAAAAAAAAAAAAAAAAAAAAAAAAAAAAAAAAAAAAAAAAAAAAACAAAAAAAAAAAAAAAAAAAAAAAAAAAAAAAAAAAAAAAAAAAAAAAAAAAAAAAAAAAAAAAAAAAAAAAAAAAAAAAAAAAAAAAAAAAAAAAAAAAAAAAAAAAAAAAAAAAAAAAAAAAAAAAAAAAAAAAAAAAAAAAAAAAAAAAAAAAAAAAAAAAAAAAAAAAAAAAAAAAAAAAAAAAAAAAAAAAAAAAAAAAAAAAAAAAAAAAAAAAAAAAAAAAAAAAAAAAAAAAAAAAAAAAAAAAAAAAAAAAAAAAAAAAAAAAAAAAAAAAAAAAAAAAAAAAAAAAAAAAAAAAAAAAAAAAAAAAAAAAAAAAAAAAAAAAAAAAAAAAAAAAAAAAAAAAAAAAAAAAAAAAAAAAAAAAAAAAAAAAAAAAAAAAAAAAAAAAAAAAAAAAAAAAAAAAAAAAAAAAAAAAAAAAAAAAAAAAAAAAAAAAAAAAAAAAAAAAAAAAAAAAAAAAAAAAAAAAAAAAAAAAAAAAAAAAAAAAAAAAAAAAAAAAAAAAAAAAAAAAAAAAAAAAAAAAAAAAAAAAAAAAAAAAAAAAAAAAAAAAAAAAAAAAAAAAAAAAAAAAAAAAAAAAAAAAAAAAAAAAAAAAAAAAAAAAAAAAAAAAAAAAAAAAAAAAAAAAAAAAAAAAAAAAAAAAAAAAAAAAAAAAAAAAAAAAAAAAAAAAAAAAAAAAAAAAAAAAAAAAAAAAAAAAAAAAAAAAAAAAAAAAAAAAAAAAAAAAAAAAAAAAAAAAAAAAAAAAAAAAAAAAAAAAAAAAAAAAAAAAAAAAAAAAAAAAAAAAAAAAAAAAAAAAAAAAAAAAAATAAAAAAAAAAAAAAAAAAAAAAAAAAAAAAAAAAAAAAAAAAAAAAAAAAAAAAAAAAAAAAAAAAAAAAAAAAAAAAAAAAAAAAAAAAAAAAAAAAAAAAAAAAAAAAAAAAAAAAAAAAAAAAAAAAAAAAAAAAAAAAAAAAAAAAAAAAAAAAAAAAAAAAAAAAAAAAAAAAAAAAAAAAAAAAAAAAAAAAAAAAAAAAAAAAAAAAAAAAAAAAAAAAAAAAAAAAAAAAAAAAAAAAAAAAAAAAAAAAAAAAAAAAAAAAAAAAAAAAAAAAAAAAAAAAAAAAAAAAAAAAAAAAAAAAAAAAAAAAAAAAAAAAAAAAAAAAAAAAAAAAAAAAAAAAAAAAAAAAAAAAAAAAAAAAAAAAAAAAAAAAAAAAAAAAAAAAAAAAAAAAAAAAAAAAAAAAAAAAAAAAAAAAAAAAAAAAAAACAAAAAAAAAAAAAAAAAAAAAAAAAAAAAAAAAAAAAAAAAAAAAAAAAAAAAAAAAAAAAAAAAAAAAAAAAAAAAAAAAAAAAAAAAAAAAAAAAAAAAAAAAAAAAAAAAAAAAAAAAAAAAAAAAAAAAAAAAAAAAAAAAAAAAAAAAAAAAAAAAAAAAAAAAAAAAAAAAAAAAAAAAAAAAAAAAAAAAAAAAAAAAAAAAAAAAAAAAAAAAAAAAAAAAAAAAAAAAAAAAAAAAAAAAAAAAAAAAAAAAAAAAAAAAAAAAAAAAAAAAAAAAAAAAAAAAAAAAAATAAAAAAAAAAAAAAAAAAAAAAAAAAAAAAAAAAAAAAAAAAAAAAAAAAAAAAAAAAAAAAAAAAAAAAAAAAAAAAAAAAAAAAAAAAAAAAAAAAAAAAAAAAAAAAAAAAAAAAAAAAAAAAAAAAAAAAAAAAAAAAAAAAAAAAAAAAAAAAAAAAAAAAAAAAAAAAAAAAAAAAAAAAAAAAAAAAAAAAAAAAAAAAAAAAAAAAAAAAAAAAAAAAAAAAAAAAAAAAAAAAAAAAAAAAAAAAAAAAAAAAAAAAAAAAAAAAAAAAAAAAAAAAAAAAAAAAAAAAAAAAAAAAAAAAAAAAAAAAAAAAAAAAAAAAAAAAAAAAAAAAAAAAAAAAAAAAAAAAAAAAAAAAAAAAAAAAAAAAAAAAAAAAAAAAAAAAAAAAAAAAAAAAAAAAAAAAAAAAAAAAAAAAAAAAAAAAAAAAAAAAAAAAAAAAAAAAAAAAAAAAAAAAAAAAAAAAAAAAAAAAAAAAAAAAAAAAAAAAAAAAAAAAAAAAAAAAAAAAAAAAAAAAAAAAAAAAAAAAAAAAAAAAAAAAAAAAAAAAAAAAAAAAAAAAAAAAAAAAAAAAAAAAAAAAAAAAAAAAAAAAAAAAAAAAAAAAAAAAAAAAAAAAAAAAAAAAAAAAAAAAAAAAAAAAAAAAAAAAAAAAAAAAAAAAAAAAAAAAAAAAAAAAAAAAAAAAAAAAAAAAAAAAAAAAAAAAAAAAAAAAAAAAAAAAAAAAAAAAAAAAAAAAAAAAAAAAAAAAAAAAAAAAAAAAAAAAAAAAAAAAAAAAAAAAAAAAAAAAAAAAAAAAAAAAAAAAAAAAAAAAAAAAAAAAAAAAAAAAAAAAAAAAAAAAAAAAAAAAAAAAAAAAAAAAAAAAAAAAAAAAAAAAAAAAAAAAAAAAAAAAAAAAAAAAAAAAAAAAAAAAAAAAAAAAAAAAAAAAAAAAAAAAAAAAAAAAAAAAAAAAAAAAAAAAAAAAAAAAAAAAAAAAAAAAAAAAAAAAAAAAAAAAAAAAAAAAAAAAAAAAAAAAAAAAAAAAAAAAAAAAAAAAAAAAAAAAAAAAAAAAAAAAAAAAAAAAAAAAAAAAAAAAAAAAAAAAAAAAAAAAAAAAAAAAAAAAAAAAAAAAAAAAAAAAAAAAAAAAAAAAAAAAAAAAAAAAAAAAAAAAAAAAAAAAAAAAAAAAAAAAAAAAAAAAAAAAAAAAAAAAAAAAAAAAAAAAAAAAAAAAAAAAAAAAAAAAAAAAAAAAAAAAAAAAAAAAAAAAAAAAAAAAAAAAAAAAAAAAAAAAAAAAAAAAAAAAAAAAAAAAAAAAAAAAAAAAAAAAAAAAAAAAAAAAAAAAAAAAAAAAAAAAAAAAAAAAAAAAAAAAAAAAAAAAAAAAAAAAACAAAAAAAAAAAAAAAAAAAAAAAAAAAAAAAAAAAAAAAAAAAAAAAAAAAAAAAAAAAAAAAAAAAAAAAAAAAAAAAAAAAAAAAAAAAAAAAAAAAAAAAAAAAAAAAAAAAAAAAAAAAAAAAAAAAAAAAAAAAAAAAAAAAAAAAAAAAAAAAAAAAAAAAAAAAAAAAAAAAAAAAAAAAAAAAAAAAAAAAAAAAAAAAAAAAAAAAAAAAAAAAAAAAAAAAAAAAAAAAAAAAAAAAAAAAAAAAAAAAAAAAAAAAAAAAAAAAAAAAAAAAAAAAAAAAAAAAAAAAAAAAAAAAAAAAAAAAAAAAAAAAAAAAAAAAAAAAAAAAAAAAAAAAAAAAAAAAAAAAAAAAAAAAAAAAAAAAAAAAAAAAAAAAAAAAAAAAAAAAAAAAAAAAAAAAAAAAAAAAAAAAAAAAAAAAAAAAAAAAAAAAAAAAAAAAAAAAAAAAAAAAAAAAAAAAAAAAAAAAAAAAAAAAAAAAAAAAAAAAAAAAAAAAAAAAAAAAAAAAAAAAAAAAAAAAAAAAAAAAAAAAAAAAAAAAAAAAAAAAAAAAAAAAAAAAAAAAAAAAAAAAAAAAAAAAAAAAAAAAAAAAAAAAAAAAAAAAAAAAAAAAAAAAAAAAAAAAAAAAAAAAAAAAAAAAAAAAAAAAAAAAAAAAAAAAAAAAAAAAAAAAAAAAAAAAAAAAAAAAAAAAAAAAAAAAAAAAAAAAAAAAAAAAAAAAAAAAAAAAAAAAAAAAAAAAAAAAAAAAAAAAAAAAAAAAAAAAAAAAAAAAAAAAAAAAAAAAAAAAAAAAAAAAAAAAAAAAAAAAAAAAAAAAAAAAAAAAAAAAAAAAAAAAAAAAAAAAAAAAAAAAAAAAAAAAAAAAAAAAAAAAAAAAAAAAAAAAAAAAAAAAAAAAAAAAAAAAAAAAAAAAAAAAAAAAAAAAAAAAAAAAAAAAAAAAAAAAAATAAAAAAAAAAAAAAAAAAAAAAAAAAAAAAAAAAAAAAAAAAAAAAAAAAAAAAAAAAAAAAAAAAAAAAAAAAAAAAAAAAAAAAAAAAAAAAAAAAAAAAAAAAAAAAAAAAAAAAAAAAAAAAAAAAAAAAAAAAAAAAAAAAAAAAAAAAAAAAAAAAAAAAAAAAAAAAAAAAAAAAAAAAAAAAAAAAAAAAAAAAAAAAAAAAAAAAAAAAAAAAAAAAAAAAAAAAAAAAAAAAAAAAAAAAAAAAAAAAAAAAAAAAAAAAAAAAAAAAAAAAAAAAAAAAAAAAAAAAAAAAAAAAAAAAAAAAAAAAAAAAAAAAAAAAAAAAAAAAAAAAAAAAAAAAAAAAAAAAAAAAAAAAAAAAAAAAAAAAAAAAAAAAAAAAAAAAAAAAAAAAAAAAAAAAAAAAAAAAAAAAAAAAAAAAAAAAAAAAAAAAAAAAAAAAAAAAAAAAAAAAAAAAAAAAAAAAAAAAAAAAAAAAAAAAAAAAAAAAAAAAAAAAAAAAAAAAAAAAAAAAAAAAAAAAAAAAAAAAAAAAAAAAAAAAAAAAAAAAAAAAAAAAAAAAAAAAAAAAAAAAAAAAAAAAAAAAAAAAAAAAAAAAAAAAAAAAAAAAAAAAAAAAAAAAAAAAAAAAAAAAAAAAAAAAAAAAAAAAAAAAAAAAAAAAAAAAAAAAAAAAAAAAAAAAAAAAAAAAAAAAAAAAAAAAAAAAAAAAAAAAAACAAAAAAAAAAAAAAAAAAAAAAAAAAAAAAAAAAAAAAAAAAAAAAAAAAAAAAAAAAAAAAAAAAAAAAAAAAAAAAAAAAAAAAAAAAAAAAAAAAAAAAAAAAAAACAAAAAAAAAAAAAAAAAAAAAAAAAAAAAAAAAAAAAAAAAAAAAAAAAAAAAAAAAAAAAAAAAAAAAAAAAAAAAAAAAAAAAAAAAAAAAAAAAAAAAAAAAAAAAAAAAAAAAAAAAAAAAAAAAAAAAAAAAAAAAAAAAAAAAAAAAAAAAAAAAAAAAAAAAAAAAAAAAAAAAAAAAAAAAAAAAAAAAAAAAAAAAAAAAAAAAAAAAAAAAAAAAAAAAAAAAAAAAAAAAAAAAAAAAAAAAAAAAAAAAAAAAAAAAAAAAAAAAAAAAAAAAAAAAAAAAAAAAAAAAAAAAAAAAAAAAAAAAAAAAAAAAAAAAAAAAAAAAAAAAAAAAAAAAAAAAA
>NZ_JAUKUC010000014.1:0-29576 GCF_030505015.1 Maribacter confluentis | reverse complement strand
CCAAAGGCCGAGCAGACTAAATGGACCAAGAGCCATGGTGCTTGATATAAGTGCCAATGGAGAGACTAGTCAAATTAAGGTCTTGGGTACAAAAGGCCCGTCAGATTTCAGTGAAAAGGTCAATATTGGTGGCCTGGACTTTTCCGTACGGTATGGCTCTAAAGTATATGAGCTGCCGTTTGGTATAAAATTGAATGATTTTATTGCGGAAAAATATCCAGGTACGGAAAAAGGATATTCATCATATATGAGTAAAGTTTCAATTGCGGATGAACGGCCTTTTGATTATGATATTTTCATGAACCATGTCCTAGATCATAAAGGATATCGGTTTTTTCAATCTAGCTTTGATCCAGATGAGAAAGGAACGGTACTATCTGTAAATCATGATTTTTGGGGCACTTGGATAACTTATATTGGATATTTTCTGCTTTATATCGGCTTAATGGGAATTATGTTCTTTGGAAAAACAAGGTTTAGGGATTTAGCGGATACATTGGATAAAATAAAAGATAAAAAGAAAAAAATGTTCGGTAGCGCTTTGTTAATGCTATTGTTGGTCAACACCTCATTCTCCCAAGAAAATCATACCGTTAGCCAAGGACATGTGACTACACCAACTACTGAACAGATAGACTCGTTGGTAAAGTCAAGTATGGTTGGTAAGAAACACGCCGATAAATTTGGAAGGTTGGTCATACAGGATGATGGTGGTCGTATGAAACCTATAAATACGTTTTCATCTGAATTGTTACGTAAACTCAGTTTAAAGGATACGTACCTAGGGTACAATTCTGACCAGATTCTGCTCTCCATGATGATGAACCCTGCCGTCTGGTACAATACCGAGTTCATTGCATTGGACAAAAAAGCGCAGAATGATAGTATTAGAAAAATTATAGGGGTACCAAGTGGACAAAAATATGTGAAGGCCACTGATTTTTTTGATGAAAAGGGGCAGTACAAATTAGAGCCTTATTTAAGGGAGGCTACCGCTACCACGAATCCCAATAAATTTCAGCAAGATTTTAAGGATGCCAATATTAGGTTAAGTTTATTGAACCAAGCCCTTGGTCAGGATATTGTCAAAATTTTTCCTCTTTTGGATGACGAAAATAACAAATGGATTTCCGCCATAGAATATAGAGGAGGACAATATGAAATAAGAGATTCGCTGTACGCAAATTTTGTTAAGAATGCCCTGCCGTATTATATAATGACTTTGGGAAAGGCTCAAAAAAGTGGAGATTATTCCCAAGCCGATAAATTATTGGAGGCGTTTGAGCAGAACCAAATAAACCACGGTAGCGAGGTTTTACCTTCTAAACAGAAGATAGAGACCGAGGTGATTTACAACCGACTGAATATATTCAATAAGCTATATCAATACTATGCACTTGTTGGACTATTGATGTTTCTTACACTTATATTACAAATTTTTAAAGATCGCTCTATTTGGCGTGTTGCCATTTACTTTTTTAAAGGAACCATTATCATCTTATTTTTATGGCATACTGCAGGTTTGATATTGCGATGGTATATTTCCGGTCATGCTCCTTGGAGTGATTCTTATGAAAGTATTTTATATGTTGCTTGGGCTACCATGGGAATTGGTTTGGCCTTAGGAAGAAAAAGTGATATGACCTTGGCCTCATCCGCATTCGTAACTTCTATGCTGTTGTGGATTGCCCACCAAAGTTGGATCGATCCGTCCATTGCCAATTTACAACCCGTTTTGGACAGTTATTGGTTAATGATCCATGTGGCCGTAATTGTGGGTAGCTATGGACCCTTGACAGTTGGAATGATATTGGGACTTGTAAGTCTTATTCTAATGATTTTGACCACTAAGAAGAATAAGGCAAGAATGGCAATAAACATAAAGGAATTAACGATCATCAATGAGCTGGCACTGACCACTGGTCTGGTAATGTTGACCATTGGTAACTTCTTAGGAGGGCAATGGGCCAATGAAAGTTGGGGACGCTACTGGGGTGGGATCCAAAGGAAACTTGGGCTTTGATTTCAATTATGATATACGCTTTTGTAATCCATACCAGACTGGTTCCCGGATTAAGAGGCAAATGGACCTTTAACTTTATGAGTGTGGTGGCATTTGGAAGTATTATGATGACCTATTTTGGTGTCAACTTTTACTTGGTCGGCCTGCATAGTTATGCTAGTGGAGCACAGGTGATAACGCCCACTTTTATTTACTATTTGGTTGCGGGTGTTTTGGTCTTGGGTGCCTTAAGTTATTGGAGGTATAAGGTAAATTATTCTAAATAAATTATTGAAGTAAAAGCTTCATTAATTCTTCCGCCGCAATTTTACCTTTTAGTCTTAAAAAATCCCGTGGTGTATTGTCGCCCAATTCAAAGACTATGGCCGGCATGTCATGATTTACGTAAAAGTAATTTCTGGATACCATTGTGGGTTTTATATCCGTAGAGGGTTTTATATTGGTATGTTTTTGGGGAAGGCGATTGCTTATGTTTTCTATCCAATTAAAAATAATTTCGCCCTTTTTGCCAATAATGGTAGAATCAATAGGGTAATAGATATCGTCCCAAGTTGAATGAAAATCGGCTCCAAATACAAATTCATATCCTTCATCTTCCTTTTGTACCAGAAAATCACGTACGCTTCTTGTTTCTGGTTGATTAAAATTTTCCCAATCCCTGTTCAGATCAATACCGCCCATATTATGTCGCCAGTGACCATTGTCAACCCCATCAGGATTCATTAAGGGTACCACGAATAAATCATAATTGTTCCTAAAATCCTGTGCTTCTGGAGAATCGCCTGCTAACGTTTCAATGAAAGACTTCATTGCTAAAAATCCGGTTACCTCCGGAGGATGCTGTCTGGAAATGACCATTACGGCCTTTTTATGGCTTCCTTCCTTGATCTGCATTACATTCATGGACCTATTTTCTCTGCTTCTGCCGATCTCGTAAGTGGTGACATAAGGTTTTGTTGACATGGAATCTACCCATTGCTTTACCCTGGTAGAGCCATATAGTTCTTGTGCAGTTATGTAAAGTGGCTTTTCGCCTATATTCACCTTGATTTCAACGAACTCCGGTACCGCTTTTATACCAAATGTTCCCGTTCCTTCATTAATTGCATTGAAATTTACACTGTCCAATGGCGTAAAATGTATTCCATCAGTGCTAAGTTTTGGATAGTATCTACTGCGAGAATCCTGATAGGTCATTTTAATGGTTATCGTTTTGGGAGTTGTAGACCAAACTTTAAAGGCGTACCATGGGCTTACATTGACCGGTGTATTTTCTGCAGTAATCAGTGCGGTATAGTGATCATTGCCATCATAGGCGATGCCATTTAATCTTCCACTTTCAAAATCATTGCTAAAAAGGTTGTTTCATCTTCAAAGGACCAAATTCCCTTCCATTGTTTTTGTACGGGTTTGGACAATGTAGATACAATGGCATTTTTGCCCTGACCTTGATAACCGGTTGTAACGGGTTTTTGATTGGTGCAGGAAAGTACTAAATAACATATGAAAATCGTAGATAGTAGTTTTTTTATCATGGCCTGTTGGTTATGGGTTGCACTAACTGTAAATCTGCAAATGGTAAACTTATAACTAATAAATCTAAAAACAAATATTCAACGTTGTATCATGTTCGGTTCAATCTACTTGTAGCTACCTTATCGAATCGATCAAAGATTTTTAGATTAGTATTCATTACCTTTATTCCCTTTAATTTAATATGCATGAATTCCAATAAAAAAGGGTTAAATACTATTTGTACACATGTAGGGGAGTTAGAGGATAAACAATATAGAGGGGCGGTATCTCCTCTTTATATGAGTAGCTCATATGCCTACGAAGATGTTGATGTTAAGCGCTATCCACGTTATTTTAATACACCCAATCAAGAAGGGCTTTGTAAAAAAGTAGCAGCTCTTGAGCATGCAGAGGCGGCTTTGATATTTGGTAGTGGCATGGCCGCGGTAAGCACTGCATTAATGGCGTTTTTAAAGGCCGGTGAACATGTAGTTTTACAACAAACCCTATATGGTGGCACCTATAACCTGGTTCATGAGGAATTTAGTAAATATGGTATTGAATATACCTTTACAAAGGGTTGGGCAGCTAAAGATTTCGAAGCGGAAATCAAGGATAATACTAAAGTAATCTACATAGAGACCCCTTCTAATCCATTATTGACAATAACTGATTTGGAGGCTGTTGCGGCACTTGCACAAAATAATGGACTCGTTTCTATGATAGATAATACATTTGCTAGTCCGGTGAATCAAAACCCTATTGATTTTGGAATAGATATTGTAATTCATAGTGCTACCAAATATATGGGAGGTCATTCAGATATCTGCGCAGGAGCGGTTGCCTCCAATACCCAGAATATTGATCGCATTTTTCAACTGGCCAAAAATTTTGGTGGTAGTTTAAGTGATTATACCGTATGGCTTTTAGAGCGTAGTATAAAAACAATGGGAATCCGTGTACGGGCACAAAACGAAAATGCGTTGGCCATGGCCCAATTTTTGGAAAAGAATGATGATATCGTAAAAGTGTACTATCCTGGTTTGCCCCACCATCAAGATCATGATATTGCAAAAAGACAAATGAAAGGTTTTGGCGGTATGGTCTCCTTTGAATTAAAGCCTGGTATAGATTCCTCAAAATTTCAGAAAGCCTTGCAATTAATTAAGCCATCCATGAGCTTGGCCGGGGTGGAAAGCACGTTACTTTCACCAGCAAAAACCTCACATGCACTAATGAGCGCAGAAGTGCGGGAAAGTCAAGGAATTGCGGACGGACTTATCCGTTTCTCCGTTGGTATTGAAGAGGTGGATGATTTGAAAGCTGATATTCTCCAAGCGATAAAAAAAGTTAAATTACACCCTTTATCTTAATAAAAGAAATAGCATGAAATTGGATATTTTAGTATTTGGGGCACACCCAGATGACGCGGAGTTAGGTGCAGGTGGTACCATTGCCAAAGAAATTGCCTTGGGCAAGAAAGTAGGTATTATAGATTTAACCCGTGGGGAATTAGGTACAAGGGGATCAGCGGAAATACGTGATGTAGAGGCGGCGGACGCTGCAAAGATATTAGGTGTTACAGTCCGAGAAAATCTAAAATTTAAGGACGGATTTTTTGTTAATGATGAAAACCACCAAATGGAGGTTATCAAGGCGATTAGAAAATATAGACCGGAAACCGTATTATGTAATGCTATAGATGATAGGCATATAGATCATGGTAAAGGAAGTAAACTTGTAAGTGACGCTTGTTTTTTGAGTGGGTTGAGACGTATTGAAACAAAATTAGGGGAGGTGCACCAACAGGAATGGAGACCAAAATTAGTATACCATTACATACAATGGAAGAACCTAAAACCGGATTTTGTTGTTGATATTAGTGATTATATTATTTCCAAGACCAATGCTATCAAAGCCTATACTTCACAATTTCACGATCCAAACAGCAGTGAACCAGAAACACCAATTAGTAGTAAAACCTTTATAGAAAGTGTACACTATAGAGCTAAAGATTTGGGAAGATTGGTCGGTGTAGATTATGGAGAAGGCTTTACGGTTGAAAGAATGGTTGCCGTAAAATCCTTGGATAGTTTAATTTAGGCAGATTTTTTATATTCTTCCCTAACACGGGGAATGGAAAAGTAGAAGGTGGAGCCTTTTCCAAGAGCGCTATGTACCCAGATTTTACCTTTGTTTTTCTCTACCATTTCCTTACATAAGGAAAGTCCAAGTCCTGTCCCTTTTTCATCATTGGTGCCATAGGTAGTATGGTTGGCATCTTTTTGAAAAATCTTACTCATAGTCTCTTCGCTCATGCCCATACCATTATCCTTCACATATATCTCACACGTTTTTAATTTTTGTATGGCACCAATAATGATCTGTCCGTTATTTGGTGTAAACTTAAGGGCATTGCTCAAAAGATTACGAATAATAATGTCTATCTGGTTGGGATCAGACCATATCTGGCAATTAGGTTCTATTCTATTTTGTAGGGTTATTGACTTAGATTGTGCAATTTCAGATAATAGTGCAATATTTTCATCAACAATAGTGACTAAATTGGTAACCGATGGCTTGGTGATAGAACCGTTCATTTGAGTTTGTCCCCAAGACAGTAAATTGTTGAGCGTAAAAGAAATAGTATCAATATCCACTTTTAATTTGGGGACGAAGTTCAAGAATTCGTCCTTGGTCATTTCACCTTCCTTAAATAATTTCAATAGTCCTTGAAATGCGCCTATTGGTCCCCTAAGGTCATGACCAATGATTGAGAACAATTTGTTCTTCGTTTGGTTCAGCTCGTTTAAATACGCCTGTTTTTCTTCTAAATCTTGCTTTTTAGATAAAAGCTCTGCATTTAGTTTTTTTTGTATTTGCTGATTTCGTTGAATTATAAAGGTAATGACGACAAAGATGATTAGAATTATAGCAATAAGATAAATAACAATATTTTGTTTGGCCAATGCCTTTTCGTTTTCTAATATCAATTGTTGCTTTTGCCTATTATATTCCGTTTTTGTCTTCAACATGTCCAAGGCAATTTCATTTCCTTTTTTAGTCAAGGATTCCGAAGTCACTTGAAATATCTCATGGTACCAAAGCGATTTTTTATATTCTTTTTTGTTCTTGTGTATTTTAAACAACTGATAGGCACAATCCTTAATTCCTGTTCTATAACCTATTTTTTTAGACAATTCAAAGGCTTCTAAAGAATACACCTGCGCTATACTGTCATTATCGGTATTCAAATAAGCTTCTGACATACCGTTGAGAAGAGCAATCTTTCCTCTATCGTCCTCAATTTCTTCATGAAGTAATTCACTTTGCTTATACCAATATAATGCCCAAGTATTCTTACCTTTTTTTAAATAGATCTTACCTTTAACCTCATAGGCATAAGCAAGCCATTCTAAAATTTTCTCTTGTTCAAATATGGTAATTGCGCTATTAATGTTGAACATTGCATATTCCAGTTCGTTCATGTCTGCATAGGCATCTGCCATACTGCTCATGGTTTCGGCAATATATATTACATTACCAATTTCCTCATTGATCGCTTTTACTTTTTTGAAGAATACCATGGCATGGTTGTAATCTTTCTGGGATAAATACAACTCTGCAATATTTTCATTGATAATGGAAAGGTAATTTTTATAATCTTGTTTCTCAGAAATTTCAATAGCCTCTAAATATCCTTTTAAAGCCAATGCATAATTGCCTTGAAAGCTATACTCCTTGGATAATACATTGAGCGATTTTACCTTTAACCTAAGTTCTTTATGATTTGAAGCCAGATCATGGGCTTTGTTGAAATAAGATATTGCATGATCTATATGGCCTTTGTCAGAGTAGAATCCACCTAAATTAATAAAAGAATAAATTTCACCGTTAATATATGATGATGACTGACTTAGCCTTAGACTTTCATCACTTAAACTATATAAACTGTCTAGATTGTGATAACGGTATTCACCAGCTAAGTCTATGATTTTATTTATATAAAGGGTATCCTGAGGTTTAAAGCTTGGGGAATTACGAATTGTTTCTAATTCTCTCAATAGTATTTTTCTTCTTAAATCCTGTCCAAAAGTATTGGAATTGACCAATATTATAAAAATGAATGCCGTAACACGACATGCTTTTTTATATCCGGTACATATTCTCAAAAACTTATAATTCATAAATAGAATCAAAAATTAAAATCTAAAATTAACTTACAAGTAGTGAGATAAATAAATTATGTTGTGAAATGCTAAATATTGTGTGTTTCAGCGATTTAAATGTGTAGTTCGTCGATGTTTTTACTGATTGACACAAAAATTTAATCAGTAAAATCTTACTTTATAGACATAATTTAAATGATTATTCTTACTTTATAAATAGTAGATAAATAGTATGTAAATATTTGATAATCATTGTAATAGAATGATTTTTTATAATTTTTCTACTATGTATATATCTTTTTCATAGGTAGTTCAACAGAAAATATACTGCCTTGGTCAAGTGTACTTTCTACTTGTATTTTGCCATTGTTTGCCAACACCATTTCCTTTACTAATCGCAGTCCCAGTCCAGTACCCTTTTCCCTGTTAGTACCATAGGTTGAAAAATGTTCATTGTCATTAAAGATATTTTGAATGGCTTCTTTACCCATACCAACACCATTGTCAATGACGTATATTTTGAGCGAATCATCAATCTGTTCGGTCAATATTTTAATTTCACCATTATTGGGGGTGAATTTAATGGCGTTACTAATTAAGTTTCTAAATATAATATTGAAATGGTCCCAGTCTACAAAAGCGGTATGAACTTCTTTGATGCCGGTAATAAGTTTAATGGATTTTTTTTGAAGTTCATTTTTATATAATTGTAAAATAATATCCAATTCCGGTTTTACCTGTACTGTTTCCGGATTTATTTGATTCCCGTTCATTTGCGCCTTGCCCCAATGTAAAAGATTATCCATTGTAAATTGAACTTGTTCTAGTTCTTCCTTTAATTGTGGAGCAAATTTTTCAAAATAAACTTTACCTTCAGGGTCTTCCAAATAAAACTTTAGCAATTCTTTCAGGGAAATGATAGGCCCCCTTAAATCATGGCCAATGATTGAAAAAAGCCGATCTTGATTTCTATTGATTGTTGTTAGTTCTTTTTGGTTTTCATTTAATGCCACTGCTTGACTTTCCAATTGTTTATTCAATAATTTTTCCCTTTTATTGATGCTCAATATGATTAAAACTATTATGAACAAGATAGCCAAAGCTATGAGGGCCCATCTAACGTATTTGCGTTGTTGCTCTAATTCAAGAGCACTTTTTGCCTTAAGGTCTTCTTTTTCCTTTTCAAGATTAAGTTTGGCGTTGACCATAGTTAAATTTCTACGATTCTTTTCTTTGGAAATATCGTTGGCCAGTTTCTCGGTCATTTCCAAATATTCCAAGGATTTACCAATATTACCTTGTTGCTTGTTAATCTCATATAATAATCTATAAACTTTTTCTAAGCCTGTGTTTAATTTAAATGATTTGTACAGGTCAAGACTTTTATATGCATAATCCTCAGAAGTGTCAATGTCATTCAATTTGTAGTTAGCCTTGGCAAGACCAAAATATACATCGGCCTTACCTTTAATATCATTGAGGGAGTTATGTGAATTAAGAGCTTTTGTATAATTGGACTTAGCCATCTGATAATTTCCGGTCTTTAAAAGTAATTGACCATAGGTGCCATAGGAAAATGCCAACCACAACTCATCATTGTGTTTTTTAAAATAGGTAATACTATTTTGTAATAATGATTTTGCTTCCTGAAATTTATCTTGTTGAATATAGAGATAGGCTAAATTACTAGAAATCATGGCTATCATACTGCCATCCTGTAATTTTTGAGCTGCTTCTTTTGCACTTGCATAATAGCCGTGAGCTTCATCAAAATCTTCCAGTAGGTTGAACATAGTCCCTAAGTTCATGTTCATTCTGAACACATAAAAATCATCTTTTTTTCTTTCACCTATAGCTAGCGCATGTAAAAAATGGGTGTAAGTCAACGGATAGTTTTGTTGACTAAAATATGCTTGCCCTAATTGGTTATGTACCTTCATTTCGGTTTGGGCATATTGAGATAGGTGTATGTCCGCTATGGCTTTGTTTCCAAAATCTATAGCTTTCTCCATCTCACCTTTAAATAAGTGAAACATTGAAAAATTGGATAATGCTTCTAGTTCTCCTTTTTTATAATCTATGGCCCCACTAATTTCAAGTGCTTTTTGAGCAAGTATGTTTATAGAATCTTTTGCTGTATACCTTAGTTGGTATGCTAAACCATTTAATAAATCTACATATTGGGTAGAGTTTTCGGTGAAATTTGGTTGTTGCTTAAAATCTTTTATCTGGTTTTTAAAAATTTGGATACTATCTACTTGCCCAAAAGCTTTAATGCAATTACTAAAGCAAAATATACCAAGAAGAAAAAATTTACATAGGTTTTTGAGAGTCATAGGGGTAACCTGTTATAGGTCATTAAATTAAAACTATTTTTCAATTTAGATAGAAATTAGGTAGGGAAGTGTAAAAATGAAATATTTATTCAAAAGTGATTTATTATTTGCGGGTAATATATAAAAAATTTACATTTGCACTCGCTTACAAATGGTGGTTGTAGCTCAGCTGGTTAGAGCATCGGTTTGTGGTACCGAGGGTCGCCGGTTCGAACCCGGTCTTCCACCCTAAAAGCAGATAGAAAGTCTTGAATATTTGTTCAAGACTTTTTTATTTGGGTCAATTTTAAAAATGGTATAAATGCATAAAAGCCTGATAGTTATGGTAACCATCAGGCTTTTTATTTTTCTTTATTAACTATTCCGTGGCCTTATCGACAACAAGTTTGTTGTTGCGGTTAGCAATTTCCCATGCAGTGTAAAAAATCAATCTTGAACGATTTTCCAATAGATCATAATTTATCTTATCCGGGGTGTCACTTGGTCTATGGTAATCATCATGGGTTCCATTAAAATAAAAAATAATGGGAATATTATTTTTTGCAAAGTTATAATGGTCACTTCTGTAGTAAAAACGGTTTGGGTCGTTTTCATCGTTGTAGGTGTAATCAAGTTCTAAATTTGCATATTCAGCATTGATTTCTTCAGATAACTCATGTAATTCCGTACTCAATTTATCCGATCCAATTAAATAAACATAATTACGGTCACCTTCTCTTTGTGGGTCAATTCTACCGATCATATCAATATTTAAGTTGGCTACGGTTTGTTCCAAAGGAAAGAGTGGCTCATAATCCGTATAATATTGAGAGCCAAGTAAACCTTTTTCCTCTCCGGTAACATGTAAGAAAACTATAGAACGTTTTGGCCCGTGACCGGCGTCCGCTGCCAATTTAAAAGCTTCTGCAATCTCCAATAACGAAACCGTACCAGAACCATCATCATCCGCACCATTATTGATTTCTCCGTTACTTGAAATTCCAATATGATCTAAATGCGACGAAATAACCAAATACTCCTCTGGCTTTTCAGTGCCCTTTATTATGGCGGCAACATTTTCTGAGGATATTTTATCATTAGAGCTTTCAAAATTAAGTTCTAACGTTGTTGTTAAAATTTTACCTGATTCGTCCGTATTGATTGATGGATAAATTTCTTCTGCCAAATTTTGGTCAATAAACAGACTATAGAATTCAGTGGCATTGGGATCTACAAGTTCCATTCTGCCACTATTATTGGTTTCCATGTACTGATACCTGCGTTTAAAACGATCAAAATTTTGGGCATCATAATACAATACACCTTTAGCTCCTTTTTCTACCGCTATCTGTATTCTCTTGGTCAATGATTCTGACATGTTGCTCCAAATGGATGGCTCCGTACTACCGGAAATCTTATAGGTACCGTCTTCATTTTTAGGTTCACCAGATTTTAATAGTACAATTTTATCCGTAACATCCAAGTCTCCATAATCTGTATAAGATTCATCTTCAATGCCATAGGCTATATATACAATATTGTCAAATGCATTCTGTGCAGCTCCAAAGGTTAATACGTGGTCACCAATACCAAAATCCTTGCCGTTGACGCTTAACTTGCCGGTGGGTAAGTTGCTTACCTCTAAAGGAACGTTCTGAAAATAATCTCCATTTGGTTTTGCGGCAGGTACACCTAATTCTTCATATTGAGCCTTGATGTATTCAATAGCTTTTTTCTGGCCCGGTTGTCCCGTTTCCCTTCCTTCAAATTCATCAGAGGCGTAAATGTATAGATGGTCCTTTAATTCATTTTCAGTGATTGAAGTAGCATACGTTGTAGGAGATACTTTTTCTGTGGTCTTTGCTTCTGCTTTTTCTGTCACCGTTTTTTGTGAAGAATTACAGGAAAAGACCAATGAGACCAATAAGATCAGTGCTTTTTTCATGTTCTTTTTTTTGATAAAAATTTATCAAAAATAATCAAAACCTTAGGATTAGAAGTTATTAGCAGGAAGAATCGGCAATGATTTTCCATTTACCATTAATTCTTTTAAAGATAATCATGAACGTGCCCTTAGCGTCACCTACCGTTCGCTTTAGCATATATTCGCCCATTACAAAATAGGAATCTTGGTTAATAGGATGAATCTTAGCGATAGTGAAGGTCAATTCTCCGATATGGGATGCATCCGGATAACTTTTTTTATAACTATTCAATGTGGTTGTCCACCCTGTCTTTAATTGGGCTCCACTATAAAAAAATAAGGAATCCGTTTGGTGGTAGGCTTCCATGAAACCTTTTAAATCATTGTTGTTCCAATCTTTTTGCTGCTGAGCTATTATGCGGGTAATCTCCTTTATATCATCTTGCGCATTATGCTCTTTATGACACGAGCATAACATGAGGAGGGTTATAAATAGTATATGTACAATTCTCATATTTGAAACACAAAGTGGCGCAAACTAATTTGTTAAAGCTTGTTCAATAGCCGCCTCGACCAAAGGTTCCATAATTTTGTAACCTTCTACGGTTGGGTGTACACCGTCTTCGGCATATTTTTTGGGCAAGCCATTTTTCTCATCGGCCATAGCAGAAAAATAATCCACATAAATATGGCCTTTATCATCACAATATTCTTTAATCAATTTATTAAGTGCAATAATTTTCTCAGCAGGTTCCAAACCTGGTTTCCATGGGTAATCATATGCGGGTAGGGTAGAGGTAAAATTACTTTTATATCATTGGATGTGGCTATTTCTGCCATTCCCTTAATATTGTCCATAATCATTGCTATGGTAGACGGACCTGTATTTCCGGCTATATCATTAGTGCCAGCCAATAGTACTACAGCTTTAGGGTTTAAGTCTATCACATCTTGCCTGAACCTAATAAGCATTTGTGGGGTAGTTTGGCCGCTAATACCGCGATTAACAAAGGTTTGCCCTTGAAAAATTCCGGTCTTGAATTAAGCCAACCAATGGTAATGGAATTACCCATAAAAACAATCCTATTCTCATTATCGCTGATTTCAGGGAGATTGTTGTTGGCTTCTTTAAAACGATTGAGGTTCTGCCCAATCCTGAGAATGCAATTTGGTAAGTCCTAGCAAGGATAACATAAGCACAATACTAAGTTGATATACAGATTTCATATTTATTAATTATGTTTTTGAATTTCAGATTTTTCATTTGCGGTTATAGCCAAACATGGCAGACAGCCACAATGGGCGCTACGGTAGGTGCCGGGGATATTGGGGGTATTGTGGGTAGCATTGGCCAAAATACATTATTGAAAAATGGCCGTGGGGACGAATTGGAAAGTGATGAACTAGGTGTTCTTTTTATGATACAGTCCGGATATGATCCCTACGAAATGATCAGGGTCATGGAAATTTTAAAAGCTGCCGGCGGTCCTAATCGTGTACCTGAATTCCAAAGTACACACCCAGATCCCGAAAATCGTATTGAAAAAATCAAAGAGGCCATAGCAAAGTACCAAAACCAAGGTTAATCGATTATATTGGTCTTTTAACGTGCTACATATATTCCCAATGAGAATATTTTGTAACTTTGAGTAAGTCCCAAGCTTATTTTACCATATTGAATTGCCTTTATAGCTATGATGTAATCATAGAAGAACACTATAATGGGAACAATTACACATTTAAAAATATATACGTTCAGGCGTTTGAAAATTGCAAACCTGGTATTTTGGTTTCTATTTTAAAAGTCTATTCGGTATTTTGTGCCTTAATGTTGTTTATGGCATTATATGCCTTTGTATATAGAGCCGCAAACGGTTTTGAATTTTAACGCTTTTACTCTTTTACTTGAACACTATTTGGAGTAGAAATTCATTATATAATAAAGGCTCGTTGAAATTCAACGAGCCTTTTATATTCCTGTGCTATAACTTTATGAATTTTCCTCAATAATTGACAAAACTTCTTTAGCATTGGACATTTCTGCATACTCCTTGGCAGTATAGCCCTTTTCACTCTTCATATTTAAATTTGCCCCGTTCAACAATAATACCTTTAGGACCTCTACCCTATTGTATCTAGCGGCGAACATGGCCTATGTCATTCCCAAAGATTTTTCATTTGGTCCATTACATATGGCAATGAGACTACGTACCTGCTCCACATCTCCTTTCATTGCCGCTTTACATAACGGACTTATGTCATCGTTTACTGCACTAAACTCGTTATTTGCAGAAAAATCCTTGACCGTATTTGCGTATGATACTGAGAACGATAGTAGTCCCGCCAACATCAAAATTGAAATTGATTTTTTCATAATTATTTCCTTTTAAATTGATTTAAATTATTGATAAAATAAAATTAAACTATAATAAATGACAATAATTTAATTTAAGAAAGAAATAATAAATATTTAACATTTCTAAAATGTATATGGTGATACGTTAATTTTAATGTTACCTAATTTATGTTAAGCCTACCATTGAGCAAAGGCAATAAAAAAGCCATTACAATATATGCAATGGCTTTTTTATCAAGTTAATTGATACAGCTATTAGCTTTAATTCCCTAGTGCTACTTCAATAATTTGTAAGGCTTCCTTAGCATTTGAAAGCTCCGCATACCTTTTGGCAGTAAACCCTTGGTTGCTAACAGCCTTGATATCCGCACCATTTTGAATTAGGAGTGATAGCACTTCTACTTTATTATACCTTGCAGCGAACATAAGCGGAGTCATCCCCAAAGATTTTTGATTTACATCCTCGCCCATGGCAATCATTTTTTTCACCATTGCAATATCGCCCTGTATAACGGCTTTGCAAAAGGTATTTACTTCAACAACTCTTGTTAGATGTGTTGTTTCAGAAGTTGTTAATCTGTTGGATTCTTTGGCCATAGCATTGGCCCCCATGGCAAAAATTACCATAGCGATAGTTAACACTGTTTTTTTCATGATGATTGATTTTAATTGATGAATTGATTCTATAGAAAAGACGTCTACAATGAAAAAATGTTTCATGCTTTAACAGACTTATAACTAAACTTTAACAAAGACGGGGCATTTGACCCTTTATGACCACATATATTATTTAGGTTATAATAAATTTATTGAACCCCCCTTAAAAATCTGTAAATATCACAAAAGACCAAAATTATAACTTGCCTGTTTGAAAATAGCGCCAGATCTAAAAAAGGCGGGTTTTCTAGTAGCTTAACTAAGTAGAACATAGTATTTTTGCCATCTAAACCTAAGTAAAGATGAACAAGAAAGTAATCTTAATGATATTGGACGGTTGGGGAAAATCTCCAGACCCTGCAGTATCTGCAGTAGATAAAGCAAACACTCCATTTATTGATAGTCTATATACCAATTATCCTAACTCCAATTTGTTGACCGACGGTATGAACGTTGGCTTACCGGAAGGACAAATGGGCAATAGCGAGGTTGGCCATATGAACTTGGGTGCAGGTAGAATTGTCTATCAGGATTTGGCCAAAATAAACAAAGCTGTCAAAGAGAATACCCTTAAGGACGAGCAAGTTCTAAAAGATGCTTTTGAATATGCAAAGACGAACAATAAGAATGTACATTTCTTAGGTTTGGTAAGTGATGGTGGCGTACACAGTCATACCAACCATATTAAGGGCCTTATTAATGCAGGGTACGCTTCCGGGGTAAAAAACATGTATATACATGCATTTACCGATGGTAGGGATGTAGATCCAAAAAGTGGCAAAGGTTTTTTAGAGGATTTAGTACAATTTTCCGCAGATAAAAATACCCAATTGGCAACGGTCGTTGGAAGATATTATGCAATGGATCGTGACAAACGTTGGGAACGTGTAAAAGAAGCATATGATGTCATAGTAAATGCGGTAGGTGAAAAATCTACGGATATAGGCGCAAGTATTCAACGCAGTTACGATAATGAAATAACGGACGAGTTTATAAAACCAATCGTGATGACCACTACAGATGGTACACCCATAGCAAGTGTAATGGAAGACGATGTGGTCATATTTTTTAATTTTAGAACAGATAGGGGAAGAGAACTTACTCAAGTACTAAGCCAAGAAGATATGCATGAACTGAACATGCATAAATTAAAACTTTATTATGTAACCTTGACCAATTATGATGAATCGTTCATTGGGGTAAAAGTGGTCTACAACAAAGATAATATTGTTGAAACCCTTGGAGAAGTTTTATCCAAAGCTGGTAAAAAACAAATACGCATAGCGGAGACGGAGAAATATCCACATGTTACCTTTTTCTTTAATGGCGGAAGAGAAGTGCCCTTTGATGGAGAATCTCGCATATTATGCCCTTCCCCAAAAGTTGCTACCTATGATTTAAAGCCAGAAATGAGCGCTTATGAAATTAGGGACAAAATCATTCCTGAGCTACAGGAAGGTGAAGTAGACTTTGTCTGCTTAAACTTTGCCAATCCAGATATGGTTGGACATACCGGTGTAATGGAAGCAGCCATAAAAGCTTGTGAAACCGTAGATGAATGTGCCAAAGATGTAATTACTACGGCATTAGCAAACGACTATACCGTATTGGTCATTGCAGATCATGGTAACTGTGAAACCATGATTAATGCGGACGGAAGTCCAAATACGGCCCACACCACAAACCCGGTTCCTCTTATTTTGGTGGATAAGGATATTAAAAAAATAAATGATGGCGTATTGGGGGATATTGCTCCTACCATTTTAAAACTAATGGGTGTAGAAAAATCTAAATATATGACCCAACATTCATTGGTTTAGTATTTTAGGTTTTCCCATTTTATAGAACGTATGATTAAAATAAAAACAGCCGAAGAAATTGAATTGATGCGAGAGAGTGCATTGATTGTCTCCAAAACATTGGGTATGCTCGCAGCAGAAGTTAAACCTGGCGTCACTACCCTGCAATTAGACACATTAGCGGAAGCCTTTATCCGTGACCACGGCGCGGTACCCGGTTTTCTAGGCTTGTATGATTTTCCCAATTCGCTATGCATGAGCCCCAATGCACAGGTGGTACACGGAATTCCTAATGACAAACCATTGGTAGACGGGGATATTATTTCTATTGACTGTGGGGCGCTTAAAAATGATTTTTATGGCGACCATGCCTACACTTTTGAAGTTGGTGAGGTTTCTCCTGAAATTAAAAGATTATTAGAGGTTACCAAACAATCCCTGTATGTAGGTATTCGTGAATTTAAAGTAGGCAATAGAGTTGGGGACGTAGGTTATGCCATACAAAAATTCACTGAAGAACATGGCTATGGTGTGGTACGTGAACTTGTTGGTCACGGATTGGGCAGAAAAATGCACGAAGATCCAGAAATGCCAAATTATGGTAGGCGCGGAAGGGGCAAAAAATTTGTGGAAGGAATGACGGTCGCAATTGAACCTATGACCAATATGGGCACCAAACATATTAAACAATTAAAGGATGGCTGGACAATTTTAACAGCTGATGGTGAGCCCAGTGCACACTTTGAACATAATGTTGCCATCGTAAACGGTAAGCCAGAGCTACTTTCCACATTTAAATATATTTACGACGAATTAGGTATTGAAAGCAATGAAGAAGATGAATTTAGGGCATCTCCAATAGCAAATTAAACAAGGTAGATGAAGAAAATTTTTAAATTTTTTCTAAACCTTGTTCCCAGACCTGTACTGATATCATTAAGCTATTTGGTTAAACCTTTCTTTCAAATTTATTACCGTGGTAATTCCTATGAAGACCCTATAGACGGAAAGAAATTTCGTAGCTTTTTGCCTTATGGTTATGAACATCCCCGCGAAAATGTTTTATCACCTTCTACCCTATCCTTGGAACGTCATAGGTTACTTTGGTTATTTTTAAAAAACGATACAGACTTTTTCTCCGCTCCTTTACATGTCTTACATTTTGCCCCTGAACAAGCATTCTATAGGCGATTTAAAAAACTGAAAAACTTAAATTATGTTACTACAGACTTAAATTCCCCATTGGCAGATGTTAAAGCGGATATCTGCAATTTGCCATTCAATGACGATACCTTTGATGTTATTCTATGCAACCATGTACTTGAACATATTCCTGACGACACCAAGGCACTGAAAGAACTTTATAGGGTTATGAAACCAGGTGGCTGGGGAATATTCCAAGTACCACAGGAACTAGACCGTGAACGTACATTTGAAGATAATACCATTGTGGATAAGGTTGAACGTGCAAAAATATTTGGTCAATACGACCATGTACGTATTTATGGTAAAGATTACTTTAATAAGCTGAGAAGCGCTGGCTTTACGGTTACCGAAATAGCGTATACCAATGAACTATCGCCTGGGGAAATTGATAGATACAGGTTGGCAGAAGGCGAAATTATACCCTTTGTTCGTAAATGATCAGTGAACTACCACATCCTTGAAACCTTTGGTCAAAAATTCCTGTGTTTCGCCAAATTCATCGGAATAAATGATATAAGCCTCTAACGTTTCATTTTCCGCTACCAGTTTAAAAGCTTCATCCAATTCCATGGCCATAAAAGCGGTAGCATAAGCATCAGCAGTTGCACAATTATCTGCCAAAATAGTCACGGCCAATGTGTTGGAAATTTGAGTAAAACCTGTTTTAGGATTTACGGTATGAACATACTTTTTACCTGTTGAATTATCAATCCTAAATTTTCTATAATTACCAGATGAAGCCAATGCGCGATCGTTTAGATTAATGAGTATCTTGGCCTTTCTATCAACCATCATCTCTGGATCATCTATACCCACCACCCAAGATTTTCCTTTTAAGGTATTTTTACCTTTTGCCACTAGTTCACCACCAACCTCAATTAAATAATTTTGCACACCTTTGGCATCTAACATTGTTGCAAGTCGGTCTATGGAGTAGCCTTTAGCTATTGCATTAAAATCTATATATATGTTAGGTGCAGTTTTTTTCACGTAATTTTCAGCAGTCAAAGACACTTTATCAAAACCCACGTATTGTAAAAGACTATCCACTTTTGCACTATCCATAGTTATTTGGCGCTCTGGCCCAAAACCCCATGCATTTACCAAAGTACCAACAGTAGGGTCAAAAAATCCACGTGTATTCAAATGAATATCTTTTGCAAGCTTAAAAACTTCCTGAAACATGTGATCTACCACCAAAGTCGTATCCCCATTATTGATTTTTGAAATATCAGAATTTGGAATATAAGTGGACAATGATCGGTTGATAACCGTAAAAACGGAATCTATTTCATTTTGTACGTTGATTTTTTCATCGGATATAACAACTATATTATATGATGTTCCCAATGCACCTCCAGAATAATCACTTCTAAAATTGCCTTCTTTTTTACAGGATACCCCACAAACCGATATTATCAATATTACTAAAAGCCATTTTCTCATATCTCTACCAAACCATCAAAATCAACAATATATTCTTCGTTTAAGTATACCGGTAAATTATGGTCTGCCGCATTGACCAAACCTACACCTGCATAAAAAGTGGTAGCTTCAAATTTAAGCGCATGCTCTTTCATTTTCTTAAGGTCTGACATAAAAAAATCCATGTCCTTTGGATCAGCAGGATATTCTATAGCCTTGACCACCACAAAACGCATTTTTTTTTCCTTTATACATACAAATTGCGGGTTCTTACGCAGCTCACTGTTTACAGCCAAAAACTCAAAACCATCATCCTCTAACTGTTTGCCCACAATGTTCATGGCCAAATTATGTAATTCCTGTTCAGTTAAAACGTGCATTTCATTCTTTTTTACAAAAAAACCGATATAAAGTATATCGGTTATGTTATTTAAAATCAGATAGTTATAATCTATCCGCCAAAATCGTCAAATCGGATATGCTCATCTGGAATACCGAAATCTTCTCCCATTTTTTGAACGGCCTTGTTCATCAAGGGAGGACCACAGAAATACAACTCGATATCCTCAGGAGATTCATGGTGACTTAAATAGTTATCTATTACACAATTATGAATAAATCCTACAAAACCATCACCGGAGCATCTATATTCTCTTTTACTTTCCAATTATCCTCTTCTAGAGGTTCGGATAATGCCAAGTAGAATTTAAAGTTTGGAAATTCCTCTTCCAATTTATAGAAGTGATCTAAATAGAACAATTCTCTCTTGGAACGACCACCATACCAGTATGTTACTTTTCTCTTTGTCTTTAAGGTTTTGAATAGATGATATAAATGAGAACGCATGGGCGCCATACCTGCACCACCACCTACGTACAACATTTCTGAATCTGATTCATTGATGAAGAATTCACCGTAAGGACCAGATATTGTACACTCATCACCAGGCTTCAAGTTAAAGATATAAGACGACGCAACACCAGGGTTAACATCCATCCAACCATTTTTAGCACGATCCCATGGCGGAGTAGCAATACGTACGTTCAACATAATTTCTCTACCCTCAGCAGGGAAAGAAGCCATTGAATAAGCTCTCTCAACAGTTTCCGGATTCTTCATTACCAAAGGCCAAAGATTGAACTTATCCCACTCAGCTTGAAACTTATCCGGAGTTTCATGTTCCTCTGGGTGCGCAGTAATATCGATATCAGCATACTTTACCTCACACTCAGGAATCTCAATTTGGATATAACCGCCAGCTTTATAGCCCATATCCTCAGGAATTTCGACTACAAATTCCTTAATAAAAGAAGCAACGTTATAATTACGCACCACTTTTGCAGGCCATTTCTTAATACCGAATACTTCTTCAGGAATGGTAATTTCCATGTCTTGCTTTACCTTGACCTGGCAAGCTAAACGTGCACCATGATTCAATTCTTTTTTGGAGAAATGAGGAGTTTCAGTAGGTAAGGCCTCACCACCACCAGATAAAACATGACACTCACATTGAATACATGTTCCGCCACCACCACAAGCGGAGGGTAAAAACACTTTTTGGTTCCCCAAAGTGGACAATAATGAACCACCAGAGGCCACTTCTATCTTCTTTTCCCCATTAATGGTTATGGTCACAGGACCAGAAGGAGATAATTTTTGTTTTGTAAACAGAAGTAATGCAACCAATACCATTAATAGTATTAGAAATGCGACAACGGTTATTAGTATAGTTCCGCCAGTACTTGCAGCTAAAATCATATTTATTTTTTTACGTCGTTATAAGAAATGACCTTTTCGTCAACTTCAGTTTTCTTTTCTACAATCTCTTCCTTAGGTTCAACAACCTCCAATTGTTGTACTTGGTTTACTTGTTCGGTAGCTTCTTCCGTCTCCTCGCCACCGCCAGTCAACATTCCCCCAAAACTTTGAAAACCGATTCCCATTAAACCGGTAATGATAAAAGTTATTCCAAGCCCTCTTAAAGGTGCAGGTACATTACTGTATCTGATTTTTTCTCGTATTGCCGCAATCGCCAAAATAGCCAAGAACCAACCTATACCGGAACTAACCCCGTAATTAAATGCCAAGCCCAATGTTTCAATTTCCCTAGCCTGCATAAATAGTGATCCGCCTAAAATTGCACAGTTTACCGCAATCAATGGCAAGAATATACCAAGTGAATTGTATAATGAAGGAGAAAATTTTTCTACCACAATTTCTACTAATTGTACCATAGTAGCTATGGTTGCTATAAATAAAATAAAGGATAGAAAGCTAAGGTTATATTCGGCATACTCTGGACCTAACCAAACCAATGCACCATCTTGTAACAAGTATTTATCCAACAACCAATTTAAAGGCACCGTAACCGCCAATACGAATATTACAGCAGCACCTAAACCAACCGCAGTAGCCACTTTTTTGGATACCGCCAAATAAGAACACATCCCTAAAAACACAGCAAATACCATGTTATCAATAAAGATGGACTTAAAAAATAATTCTACATGTTCTAACATAATTTCTACTTAAATGTCTGTTTAATTCTCTTCTACAAGTGCAGGATTCCTTGAACGCTGTACCCAGATTATAATACCTACTACAATTAAGGCGGCCGGAGGAATAATCATGAAACCATTGTTCTCATAACCAGTAGCATATAATCCGGTTTTGGATATAGGATCCCCAAGCACAGGAATACCAAACAGTGTTCCTGAACCTAAAAGCTCCCTAAAGAACCCAACTATAACCAGGATTACACCATAACCTAGAGAGTTACCTATACCATCTAAAAATGAACGCCATGGTCCGTTAGCCAAAGCAAATGCTTCAAAACGCCCCATGATTATACAGTTCGTAATAATAAGACCAACGAATACAGCTAACGTTTTACTCAACTCATAGGCAAAAGCTTTTAAGACCTGATCCACTATAATTACCAATGTTGCCACAACGATCAACTGAACGATGATTCTAATTTTTGACGGAATTATATTTCTCATTAAGGAGATAACTACGTTACCTGCTCCTAAAACGAACATTACCGAAATAGCCATTACCAATGACGCTTTTAATTCTGCCGTAATAGCCAAGGCAGAACATATACCTAATACCTGAATGGTGATAGGGTTATTATCCGCAAGCGGATCCGTAATTAGATTTGTATCTTTTTTTGAGAGTAGTGCCATATTACTTTGCTCTAATGGTTTCTAAATAAGGTTTGTATAATTTAACGGTTTCCCTGATCATTGCGGATACACCGTTACCTGTGATCGTAGCACCTGCCAAGGCGTCTACTTCATTATCGTCTTTGGTATTGTTTAAAGGGTCATTGTTTCCTTTGGCAACATCAATACCCGCATACTGGGTGCCTTTTAAAATGGTTTCCCCTTTAAAGTCATCCATAAAATAACGCATCTTGATATTAGCACCTAAACCGGGAGTCTCTCCTTTATGGTCAAAATAGACACCTTGAACGGTCATTGTATTATCTAATGCGATAAAGCCCCAAATAGCGTCCCAAAGCCCTTTACCGTACATAGGAATGATATAAAAATTCTTTCCATCCTTTTCTCCTATAAATACGGGCAACTTATAATCTTCGCCTTTTTTTATATTGGCCAATTGCTTTTTTAAATCAATTAAATATGCTTCATCATCTTGGGTAATCTGATCACCTTGGATCACCAATTGTTCCTTGATGTAACTTGCAAACTCATCCTCTACAACATCCGTAGGTATAAAATTAACACTACCTGCGTCATCTCCATTTTCATTTACGCCCATAGCGTAAAGAATGTTCTGCTGTTTTTCAAAACGCTCGTTCTCTTTGATATTTGGACGCAATGCCGATGCCAAAAAAGCTAGAATCGACCCTACGACCACAACCATAACGGCCGCAAAAATTACGGTATAACTGTTTTTATCTGTACTAATTGCCATAATTAAACTGTTTCAGCTTTAAGTTCTTCTGCTTTACCATCTGAATCCTTTGGATAGATCGTAGCATCTTTTAATCGGTTCATTCTTCTTTTAATATTACCCCGTACCACATAATGGTCTATAGTTGGTGCAAATACGTTCATTAATAAGATAGCCAAGAACACCCCTTCTGGATATGCTGGATTGAATACACGAATCATTACGGAAATAAACCCAATAAAGAAACCATAATACCATTTGCCCTTATTGGTCTGGGATCCCGTTACCGGATCAGTAGCCATATAGACAATTCCAAATGCTAGTCCACCAACAATGAGATGTTTCCAAAACTCAAAACTCATTAAACCATAAAATTTGCTAGACTCTGCAACCCATCCCAAATCTACTACCTGGTTAAAAATAAAGCCCATTACCAATGAACCAATTACGGCACTTACCATAATTCTCCAGCTGGCAATTTTGGTAAAAATCAAGAATAATCCACCCAAAAGAATAAGAAAAGCAGAGGTTTCACCTACAGAACCAGGAATAAAACCATAAAACATATCCGATACGGAATAGGACATTTCCGCTCCTTTATTCTGTGCCAGATATCCTAAAATTGTTTCTCCTGAAATAGCGTCCAAATTAGCACCGGCCAAAATTTCCTCCGATCGCTCACGTGCACCATGTACCCATACCTTATCACCACTCATCCATGTAGGGTAAGCAAAGAATAAAAAGGCCCTAATTGTCAATGCCGGATTCAAAATATTCATTCCGGTACCACCAAAAACCTCTTTACCGATTACCACACCGAATATTACGGCTACGGCCAACATCCATAACGGAGTATCTATAGGCACGATTAGAGGAACTAACATACCGGTAACCAAATACCCTTCCTCAACCTCATGACCCTTGATAACGGCAAATATAAATTCCACTATAAGACCTACACCATAGGAAACCACCACTAACGGCAATACTTTTATAATACCTATCCAAAAATTGTCCCAAGTAAGGAAATCGTTCATTAATGAAAAATCCGCAGGAAATCCATTTATGGCAGAGTAATGCTGATACCCGGCATTGAACATAGAAAATATCAACACCGGTATCAAAGCCATGATTACCGTGTTCATTGTTCGTTTTAAATCATCTGCCGCTTTTACGTGTGTACCACCTGCATGGGTAGTTTCATCCGGCGCAAACAAAAAAGTATGAAAAGCGTTGAAGGCAGGCGCCATCTTTTTACCCTGATACTTTAGTTTAAGTTCGTGTAATTTACTTTTTAAACTCATTTCTTATCCTATTTCTTTTTGCAATAAATCTAACCCCTCACGAATAATTTTTTGGTGTGGTTGTTTGGAAATACATATAAACTCCGTTAACGAAAAATCTTCTGGAGCCACTTCATATAAGCCCAACTGTTCCATCTCATCCAAATCCTTTACCATGCACGCTTTTAAAAGCTGCATAGGATAAATATCCAAAGGAAAAACCTCCTCATACTGGCCAGTTACCACAAACGCCCTGTGCTCACCATTGGTATTGGTCGTTAAATCATACTTTTTATTTGGCTGTAACCATGAAAACGTTAATGCCCTGGTAGCTGAAATTTTATTGAATACTGGCTTGTTCCATCCAAAAAACTCATAGTCATCACCCTCTGGTATTACGGTTACCGTATTATTATAAGTTCCTAAATAACCATCTGGCCTACTTTTGGAACCGGTTAACACATCACCATTGATTACACGAAAATTTTCTTCATTTACACCACTGGCATATAAAAAGGTAGAAATTTCCGCACCAATTTTGGTTTGATAATATTTAGGCACTTTAACCGAAGATCCCACAAGAGCAACAATACGTTCCGCATTATATTTTCCTGTAAGTAAATATTCGCCAATAATAACCAAATCTTGGGGAGATACCGTCCATACCAATTCCCCTTTGTTGATTGGGTCTATTCTATTGATCTGGGTACCGACCAAACCTGCCGGATGTGGACCGGATACTTTATGTAATTCCACCCCTTTTAAAGTTGACAAAGGAGAAGTTCCCTTAGCATCTACGGACACATGGACTTTACCCGGCGTCAATTTACCCAATGCGGTAATTGCTGCCTGCAATTCCTTTTCCTTGCCCTGCAGTACATAATTTACATTTGCCTGTAACGGGGCACTGGCATAGCCTGAAACAAAGATTGATTTTGGCGTAGTATCAGGATTAGCGATAACATCATAAGGACGTTGCTTAATGAACGGCCAGCATCCACCTTTTAACAATGAAGCTTTGATCTCTGCCTTAGACGCTTTTTCCACATCTAACACAGACCCTGTAATGGACTCCTGTGTTTTGTCTGCCAAGATTTTCAATGTCAAAATGCGTCTTCTATCCCCTCTTTCTATCTCAATAAGCTCACCACTTACTGGAGAAACAAAAAGCATTTCTTCTATATTCTTATTATAGAACAGCGGCTCACCGGCTTTGACTTCGGCACCTTGCTTTACCAACATCTTAGGGGTAATACCATGAAAATCACTAAGCTGAATTGCGTAAACATTACTTAGAACAGCTTTTGAAGTAGCTTGTTCCGCGGCGCCCACCAGGTTAATATTGAGCCCTTTTTTAATTCGTATGTCTTTGGACATTTGCGTGTAGACCTTTAGGTTAACAAAATTTGACGCAAATTTAAGTACAAAAACTTCGTTTTCATAATTATTACCCCATAATTTAGACAATACAACGAGCTATATTTTTTAGGTATCGTTTTTGTTTACCTTTACCACATAAAAAGCTATTAAATGCGTTATTTCGTTAAACTTATTATACTATTGGTATTTCTTCAAAACGCTGCCGCACAGGTCCAGGAAGAGGTAAATCCGCCAAACCATATTAAATCCATCATATTTAAAGGTCCAACGGACGATCAATTTCCCATAATAAAAATAGGCGAGCCTATTTACCTTGAATTTGATGATATACTGGCCAATGAACAGGACTATTATTATAAAATTACACATTGTGATTACGATTGGAACAAATCTGCACTTTTAAAATCCCAGTATCTTGATGGGGTGGACAATCAACGTATCATCAATTATGAAAACAGTTACACAACTTTAGAGACTTATAGCAATTATCAATTGACCATACCTAATGACAATGTACGGCTCAAGGTAAGCGGCAACTATCTAATTGAAATCTACAACAACAATTACGAACTACAGTTTTCAAGAAGATTTGTCGTCTATAAGGATTTGGTCAATGTGGGAGGCAGTATTAAACGTTCGCGCGATTTTAATTACTTGAACGAAAAGCAAGTGGTCCAGTTTACTATTCAGCCCAGTAGTTTACGTTTGGTGAACCCCAAAAAAGAGATCAAGGTAGCCATTCTACAAAATTATTACTGGCCTACAGCCATATATGACATATCTCCACAATACACCATTGGCAGTGAACTTGTTTATAAATACGACCAAGAAACTGCATTTTATGGTGGTAACGAATATTTACTGTTCGATACGAGCGACCTTAGAGCGCCTAGTTCCCAAATATCCAGTATAGAACTTTCTGACCTGTACAACCATTACCTATTTGCGGATAGCCCAAGGAACGACCAGTCATACACCTATTTTCCCGATATTAACGGAGATTTCGTTATCCGAACATTACAAGGTGACGATGCTTCTAGGGAAGCTGAGTATTCCTTGGTTCATTTTAGCCTGCCTTATACCGAATATATAGCATTGGACGATGTATACGTTTTTGGAAAATATAATAATTATGCATTGACTGATGAAAACAAAATGATCTACAACGAGAATACGGGCATGATGGAAGCAACTATTAAAATGAAGCAAGGATTCTACAATTATAAATATGTATTAAAAAACAATAAGGGTATAGATTTGAACGCCGTAGACGGAAATTTCCACTTTACCGAAAATAATTATGTTATTTTGGTTTATTACAGAAATTTTGGAGATATGTACGACAGTATTATTGGCGTAGGATCCGCCAATTCAAGAAATATAACCAACTAATGTATCTTTACGTTTTTCATCGCTTATGAAAAACCCACCAACCACCAGAACAACCGGCAGATACAAATTGCAATATAGAGGCGTTGAATGCCTTAATTGTGGTCATCCCTTAGACCTTAGCGATAAATACTGCCCAAATTGTTCCCAAGCAAACAGCACTAAAAAACTTTCACTTTTAGATTTTTTTGAAGAGTATTTTACCAATATCCTTTCTTATGACTCCAAAATCCTACAAACGCTTACCGCGCTTCTTTTAAGGCCAGGAAAAATAACGAGGGACTATATTGCGGGTAAACGCCTTTCTTACACCAATCCTTTTAGATTTTTACTAAGCCTGGCCATAATTTATTTTCTATTGATCAGTATTAGCGGTGAATTTGAAAATTTGAACAAATTTGGGTTGGAAAACAAGGAATCCATCTTCAATTTCCAAAAGCAGATCAATAACATAGAATTTGATTCTGAAGAAGAAAAGAAACAAGCATTGGCCGCTATAGACTCGTTGAAAAAACAACAGTACATTGGCAATAAAATCAATAATAAAGATTCCATAATCCTTTCCAACCCAGTTCTTTATTTTAAAAATATAAATAACGATGGGGTTACTGAAAGATTTTTTAACAAGATACAGTTCTTCAATGCCGCTATTAAAAATGATACGATATTTAGTTTCACGGAAAGTGTAGCCAAATACAATCTGGCCAACTCTACCGAGAATGAAATGGCATACAACCTATCCAACAGTTTGGTGGAAATAGAAAAAAGACCGGGTACTTTCGTAAATACCTTAATTTCAAAATCACCCTTTGCCACATTCTTCTTTCTACCTTTCTTTTCTTTGTTCATATGGTTGGCCTACATCAGAAAAAAACACACTTATACCGATCATTTAATCTTTAGTTTTCACAATCAATCGTTATTATTTATCTTGCTCATTGTTAGCTATTTGGTAAATGCCATTTTCAACTTTAGCAGTGAGGGTATTTTTATAATGATTTTCGCCCTCTATCTGTACAAGGCAATGCGAAATTTCTATCAACAAGGACGATTTAAAACGATTATAAAATATGTATTCCTGAATTCTGTTTTTATAATTTTAGGAATCATTGCAATAACAATTTTAATAGCTGCTAGCGTATTTACATATTAAGTATGATCACACAGGTAACCAAGGGCATAAAAATATCGGTTCAGACCAGTTTTGAAGGTACGTTCTTTAAAAACTACAAAATGCATTATGCATTTGGGTATACCATATGCATTGAAAACCAAAGTAAGGATGCAGTACAGCTCACATCTCGCCATTGGAAAATATATGATTCCCTAAATGATATGGAAACATTGGATGGTGAAGGCGTTATAGGAAAAAAACCTGTTATCCAACCAGGAGAATCACATACCTATAATTCCGGTTGCTTATTGACTTCACCTATCGGTGCCATGAAAGGTCACTACAACATGTCCAATTTTAACACCTCAGAAAAATTTAGGGTTTACATTCCCACATTTAAGTTTAGTGCCCCATTTGCCCTGAACTAACACTTTTTTAAACTACTTATTAGTTTTAAGTCCAACACCGTTTTAGTACCTTTGGTCAACTTTTTAATTTAAAAAATTTGACAATGGGAAAAGGTTTTTTTCAAGTTCCAAAAGCTATTAACGAACCAATTAAAAGCTACGCTCCAGGCAGTCCTGAAAGGGCATTGGTTCTGGAACAATATAAAGCATATTATAATGACCAAATAGATATACCTATGTATATAGGTCCTGATGAAGTGCGTACTGGAAATACAAAACCTATGTCACCACCTCACGACCATCAGCATATAGTTGGCACCTACCATACGGCTACAAAAAAGAATATTCAAGATGCCATTGACAATTGCCTTACCGCTAGGGAGGAATGGGCCCGTGTAAGTTGGGAACAACGTGCCTCTATATTCTTAAAAGCGGCCGATTTGATCGCAGGTCCTTACCGTTCAAAGATCAATGCGGCTACAATGATCGCCCAGTCAAAAAATATACACCAAGCTGAAATAGATGCTGCTTGTGAACTAATTGATTTTTAAGGTTCAACGTGGAATACATGTCCCAAATCTATGCTGAGCAACCCGCATCAGCTGCAGGAATTTGGAACAGAGTGGAATATAGACCACTTGAAGGCTTTGTATACGCAATTACACCTTTTAACTTTACCGCAATTGCCGGTAA
>NZ_JAUKUC010000013.1:0-23546 GCF_030505015.1 Maribacter confluentis | reverse complement strand
CCAACATCAAATTGAAATTGATTTTTTCATAATTATTTCTTTTAAATTGATTTAAATTATTGATAAAATAAAATTAAACTATAATAAATGACAATAATTTAATTTAAGAAAGAAATAATAAATATTTAACATTTCTAAAATGTATATGGTGATACGTTAATTTTAATGTTACCTAATTTATGTTAAGCCTACCATTGAGCAAAGGCAATAAAAAAGCCATTACAATATATGCAATGGCTTTTTTATCAAGTTAATTGATACAGCTATTAGCTTTAATTCCCTAGTGCTACTTCAATAATTTGTAAGGCTTCCTTAGCATTTGAAAGCTCCGCATACCTTTTGGCAGTAAACCCTTGGTTGCTAACAGCCTTGATATCCGCACCATTTTGAATTAGGAGTGATAGCACTTCTACTTTATTATACTTGCAGCGAACATAAGCGGAGTCATCCCCAAAGATTTTTGATTTACATCCTCGCCCATGGCAATCATTTTTTTCACCATTGCAATATCGCCCTGTATAACGGCTTTGCAAAAGGTATTTACTTCAACAACTCTTGTTAGATGTGTTGTTTCAGAAGTTGTTAATCTGTTGGATTCTTTGGCCATAGCATTGGCCCCCATGGCAAAAATTACCATAGCGATAGTTAACACTGTTTTTTTCATGATGATTGATTTTAATTGATGAATTGATTCTATAGAAAAGACGTCTACAATGAAAAAATGTTTCATGCTTTAACAGACTTATAACTAAACTTTAACAAAGACGGGGCATTTGACCCTTTATGACCACATATATTATTTAGGTTATAATAAATTTATTGAACCCCCTTAAAAATCTGTAAATATCACAAAAGACCAAAATTATAACTTGCCTGTTTGAAAATAGCGCCAGATCTAAAAAAGGCGGGTTTTCTAGTAGCTTAACTAAGTAGAACATAGTATTTTTGCCATCTAAACCTAAGTAAAGATGAACAAGAAAGTAATCTTAATGATATTGGACGGTTGGGGAAAATCTCCAGACCCTGCAGTATCTGCAGTAGATAAAGCAAACACTCCATTTATTGATAGTCTATATACCAATTATCCTAACTCCAATTTGTTGACCGACGGTATGAACGTTGGCTTACCGGAAGGACAAATGGGCAATAGCGAGGTTGGCCATATGAACTTGGGTGCAGGTAGAATTGTCTATCAGGATTTGGCCAAATAAACAAAGCTGTCAAAGAGAATACCCTTAAGGACGAGCAAGTTCTAAAAGATGCTTTTGAATATGCAAAGACGAACAATAAGAATGTACATTTCTTAGGTTTGGTAAGTGATGGTGGCGTACACAGTCATACCAACCATATTAAGGGCCTTATTAATGCAGGGTACGCTTCCGGGGTAAAAAACATGTATATACATGCATTTACCGATGGTAGGGATGTAGATCCAAAAAGTGGCAAAGGTTTTTTAGAGGATTTAGTACAATTTTCCGCAGATAAAAATACCCAATTGGCAACGGTCGTTGGAAGATATTATGCAATGGATCGTGACAAACGTTGGGAACGTGTAAAAGAAGCATATGATGTCATAGTAAATGCGGTAGGTGAAAAATCTACGGATATAGGCGCAAGTATTCAACGCAGTTACGATAATGAAATAACGGACGAGTTTATAAAACCAATCGTGATGACCACTACAGATGGTACACCCATAGCAAGTGTAATGGAAGACGATGTGGTCATATTTTTTAATTTTAGAACAGATAGGGGAAGAGAACTTACTCAAGTACTAAGCCAAGAAGATATGCATGAACTGAACATGCATAAATTAAAACTTTATTATGTAACCTTGACCAATTATGATGAATCGTTCATTGGGGTAAAAGTGGTCTACAACAAAGATAATATTGTTGAAACCCTTGGAGAAGTTTTATCCAAAGCTGGTAAAAAACAAATACGCATAGCGGAGACGGAGAAATATCCACATGTTACCTTTTTCTTTAATGGCGGAAGAGAAGTGCCCTTTGATGGAGAATCTCGCATATTATGCCCTTCCCCAAAAGTTGCTACCTATGATTTAAAGCCAGAAATGAGCGCTTATGAAATTAGGGACAAAATCATTCCTGAGCTACAGGAAGGTGAAGTAGACTTTTGTCTGCTTAAACTTTGCCAATCCAGATATGGTTGGACATACCGGTGTAATGGAAGCAGCCATAAAAGCTTGTGAAACCGTAGATGAATGTGCCAAAGATGTAATTACTACGGCATTAGCAAACGACTATACCGTATTGGTCATTGCAGATCATGGTAACTGTGAAACCATGATTAATGCGGACGGAAGTCCAAATACGGCCCACACCACAAACCCGTTCCTCTTATTTTGGTGGATAAGGATATTAAAAAAATAAATGATGGCGTATTGGGGGATATTGCTCCTACCATTTTAAAACTAATGGGTGTAGAAAAATCTAAATATATGACCCAACATTCATTGGTTTAGTATTTTAGGTTTTCCCATTTTATAGAACGTATGATTAAAATAAAAACAGCCGAAGAAATTGAATTGATGCGAGAGAGTGCATTGATTGTCTCCAAAACATTGGGTATGCTCGCAGCAGAAGTTAAACCTGGCGTCACTACCCTGCAATTAGACACATTAGCGGAAGCCTTTATCCGTGACCACGGCGCGGTACCCGGTTTTCTAGGCTTGTATGATTTTCCCAATTCGCTATGCATGAGCCCCAATGCACAGGTGGTACACGGAATTCCTAATGACAAACCATTGGTAGACGGGGATATTATTTCTATTGACTGTGGGGCGCTTAAAAATGATTTTTATGGCGACCATGCCTACACTTTTGAAGTTGGTGAGGTTTCTCCTGAAATTAAAAGATTATTAGAGGTTACCAAACAATCCCTGTATGTAGGTATTCGTGAATTTAAAGTAGGCAATAGAGTTGGGGACGTAGGTTATGCCATACAAAAATTCACTGAAGAACATGGCTATGGTGTGGTACGTGAACTTGTTGGTCACGGATTGGGCAGAAAAATGCACGAAGATCCAGAAATGCCAAATTATGGTAGGCGCGGAAGGGGCAAAAAATTTGTGGAAGGAATGACGGTCGCAATTGAACCTATGACCAATATGGGCACCAAACATATTAAACAATTAAAGGATGGCTGGACAATTTTAACAGCTGATGGTGAGCCCAGTGCACACTTTGAACATAATGTTGCCATCGTAAACGGTAAGCCAGAGCTACTTTCCACATTTAAATATATTTACGACGAATTAGGTATTGAAAGCAATGAAGAAGATGAATTTAGGGCATCTCCAATAGCAAATTAAACAAGGTAGATGAAGAAAATTTTTAAATTTTTTCTAAACCTTGTTCCCAGACCTGTACTGATATCATTAAGCTATTTGGTTAAACCTTTCTTTCAAATTTATTACCGTGGTAATTCCTATGAAGACCCTATAGACGGAAAGAAATTTCGTAGCTTTTTGCCTTATGGTTATGAACATCCCCGCGAAAATGTTTTATCACCTTCTACCCTATCCTTGGAACGTCATAGGTTACTTTGGTTATTTTTAAAAAACGATACAGACTTTTTCTCCGCTCCTTTACATGTCTTACATTTTGCCCCTGAACAAGCATTCTATAGGCGATTTAAAAAACTGAAAAACTTAAATTATGTTACTACAGACTTAAATTCCCCATTGGCAGATGTTAAAGCGGATATCTGCAATTTGCCATTCAATGACGATACCTTTGATGTTATTCTATGCAACCATGTACTTGAACATATTCCTGACGACACCAAGGCACTGAAAGAACTTTATAGGGTTATGAAACCAGGTGGCTGGGGAATATTCCAAGTACCACAGGAACTAGACCGTGAACGTACATTTGAAGATAATACCATTGTGGATAAGGTTGAACGTGCAAAAATATTTGGTCAATACGACCATGTACGTATTTATGGTAAAGATTACTTTAATAAGCTGAGAAGCGCTGGCTTTACGGTTACCGAAATAGCGTATACCAATGAACTATCGCCTGGGGAAATTGATAGATACAGGTTGGCAGAAGGCGAAATTATACCCTTTGTTCGTAAATGATCAGTGAACTACCACATCCTTGAAACCTTTGGTCAAAAATTCCTGTGTTTCGCCAAATTCATCGGAATAAATGATATAAGCCTCTAACGTTTCATTTTCCGCTACCAGTTTAAAAGCTTCATCCAATTCCATGGCCATAAAAGCGGTAGCATAAGCATCAGCAGTTGCACAATTATCTGCCAAAATAGTCACGGCCAATGTGTTGGAAATTTGAGTAAAACCTGTTTTAGGATTTACGGTATGAACATACTTTTTACCTGTTGAATTATCAATCCTAAATTTTCTATAATTACCAGATGAAGCCAATGCGCGATCGTTTAGATTAATGAGTATCTTGGCCTTTCTATCAACCATCATCTCTGGATCATCTATACCCACCACCCAAGATTTTCCTTTTAAGGTATTTTTACCTTTTGCCACTAGTTCACCACCAACCTCAATTAAATAATTTTGCACACCTTTGGCATCTAACATTGTTGCAAGTCGGTCTATGGAGTAGCCTTTAGCTATTGCATTAAAATCTATATATATGTTAGGTGCAGTTTTTTTCACGTAATTTTCAGCAGTCAAAGACACTTTATCAAAACCCACGTATTGTAAAAGACTATCCACTTTTGCACTATCCATAGTTATTTGGCGCTCTGGCCCAAAACCCCATGCATTTACCAAAGTACCAACAGTAGGGTCAAAAAATCCACGTGTATTCAAATGAATATCTTTTGCAAGCTTAAAAACTTCCTGAAACATGTGATCTACCACCAAAGTCGTATCCCCATTATTGATTTTTGAAATATCAGAATTTGGAATATAAGTGGACAATGATCGGTTGATAACCGTAAAAACGGAATCTATTTCATTTTGTACGTTGATTTTTTCATCGGATATAACAACTATATTATATGATGTTCCCAATGCACCTCCAGAATAATCACTTCTAAAATTGCCTTCTTTTTTACAGGATACCCCACAAACCGATATTATCAATATTACTAAAAGCCATTTTCTCATATCTCTACCAAACCATCAAAATCAACAATATATTCTTCGTTTAAGTATACCGGTAAATTATGGTCTGCCGCATTGACCAAACCTACACCTGCATAAAAAGTGGTAGCTTCAAATTTAAGCGCATGCTCTTTCATTTTCTTAAGGTCTGACATAAAAAAATCCATGTCCTTTGGATCAGCAGGATATTCTATAGCCTTGACCACCACAAAACGCATTTTTTTTTCCTTTATACATACAAATTGCGGGTTCTTACGCAGCTCACTGTTTACAGCCAAAAACTCAAAACCATCATCCTCTAACTGTTTGCCCACAATGTTCATGGCCAAATTATGTAATTCCTGTTCAGTTAAAACGTGCATTTCATTCTTTTTTACAAAAAAACCGATATAAAGTATATCGGTTATGTTATTTAAAATCAGATAGTTATAATCTATCCGCCAAAATCGTCAAATCGGATATGCTCATCTGGAATACCGAAATCTTCTCCCATTTTTTGAACGGCCTTGTTCATCAAGGGAGGACCACAGAAATACAACTCGATATCCTCAGGAGATTCATGGTGACTTAAATAGTTATCTATTACACAATTATGAATAAATCCTACAAAACCATCACCGGGAGCATCTATATTCTCTTTTACTTTCCAATTATCCTCTTCTAGAGGTTCGGATAATGCCAAGTAGAATTTAAAGTTTGGAAATTCCTCTTCCAATTTATAGAAGTGATCTAAATAGAACAATTCTCTCTTGGAACGACCACCATACCAGTATGTTACTTTTCTCTTTGTCTTTAAGGTTTTGAATAGATGATATAAATGAGAACGCATGGGCGCCATACCTGCACCACCACCTACGTACAACATTTCTGAATCTGATTCATTGATGAAGAATTCACCGTAAGGACCAGATATTGTACACTCATCACCAGGCTTCAAGTTAAAGATATAAGACGACGCAACACCAGGGTTAACATCCATCCAACCATTTTTAGCACGATCCCATGGCGGAGTAGCAATACGTACGTTCAACATAATTTCTCTACCCTCAGCAGGGAAAGAAGCCATTGAATAAGCTCTCTCAACAGTTTCCGGATTCTTCATTACCAAAGGCCAAAGATTGAACTTATCCCACTCAGCTTGAAACTTATCCGGAGTTTCATGTTCCTCTGGGTGCGCAGTAATATCGATATCAGCATACTTTACCTCACACTCAGGAATCTCAATTTGGATATAACCGCCAGCTTTATAGCCCATATCCTCAGGAATTTCGACTACAAATTCCTTAATAAAAGAAGCAACGTTATAATTACGCACCACTTTTGCAGGCCATTTCTTAATACCGAATACTTCTTCAGGAATGGTAATTTCCATGTCTTGCTTTACCTTGACCTGGCAAGCTAAACGTGCACCATGATTCAATTCTTTTTTGGAGAAATGAGGAGTTTCAGTAGGTAAGGCCTCACCACCACCAGATAAAACATGACACTCACATTGAATACATGTTCCGCCACCACCACAAGCGGAGGGTAAAAACACTTTTTGGTTCCCCAAAGTGGACAATAATGAACCACCAGAGGCCACTTCTATCTTCTTTTCCCCATTAATGGTTATGGTCACAGGACCAGAAGGAGATAATTTTTGTTTTGTAAACAGAAGTAATGCAACCAATACCATTAATAGTATTAGAAATGCGACAACGGTTATTAGTATAGTTCCGCCAGTACTTGCAGCTAAAATCATATTTATTTTTTTACGTCGTTATAAGAAATGACCTTTTCGTCAACTTCAGTTTTCTTTTCTACAATCTCTTCCTTAGGTTCAACAACCTCCAATTGTTGTACTTGGTTTACTTGTTCGGTAGCTTCTTCCGTCTCCTCGCCACCGCCAGTCAACATTCCCCCAAAACTTTGAAAACCGATTCCCATTAAACCGGTAATGATAAAAGTTATTCCAAGCCCTCTTAAAGGTGCAGGTACATTACTGTATCTGATTTTTTCTCGTATTGCCGCAATCGCCAAAATAGCCAAGAACCAACCTATACCGGAACTAACCCCGTAATTAAATGCCAAGCCCAATGTTTCAATTTCCCTAGCCTGCATAAATAGTGATCCGCCTAAAATTGCACAGTTTACCGCAATCAATGGCAAGAATATACCAAGTGAATTGTATAATGAAGGAGAAAATTTTTCTACCACAATTTCTACTAATTGTACCATAGTAGCTATGGTTGCTATAAATAAAATAAAGGATAGAAAGCTAAGGTTATATTCGGCATACTCTGGACCTAACCAAACCAATGCACCATCTTGTAACAAGTATTTATCCAACAACCAATTTAAAGGCACCGTAACCGCCAATACGAATATTACAGCAGCACCTAAACCAACCGCAGTAGCCACTTTTTTGGATACCGCCAAATAAGAACACATCCCTAAAAACACAGCAAATACCATGTTATCAATAAAGATGGACTTAAAAAATAATTCTACATGTTCTAACATAATTTCTACTTAAATGTCTGTTTAATTCTCTTCTACAAGTGCAGGATTCCTTGAACGCTGTACCCAGATTATAATACCTACTACAATTAAGGCGGCCGGAGGAATAATCATGAAACCATTGTTCTCATAACCAGTAGCATATAATCCGGTTTTGGATATAGGATCCCCAAGCACAGGAATACCAAACAGTGTTCCTGAACCTAAAAGCTCCCTAAAGAACCCAACTATAACCAGGATTACACCATAACCTAGAGAGTTACCTATACCATCTAAAAATGAACGCCATGGTCCGTTAGCCAAAGCAAATGCTTCAAAACGCCCCATGATTATACAGTTCGTAATAATAAGACCAACGAATACAGCTAACGTTTTACTCAACTCATAGGCAAAAGCTTTTAAGACCTGATCCACTATAATTACCAATGTTGCCACAACGATCAACTGAACGATGATTCTAATTTTTGACGGAATTATATTTCTCATTAAGGAGATAACTACGTTACCTGCTCCTAAAACGAACATTACCGAAATAGCCATTACCAATGACGCTTTTAATTCTGCCGTAATAGCCAAGGCAGAACATATACCTAATACCTGAATGGTGATAGGGTTATTATCCGCAAGCGGATCCGTAATTAGATTTGTATCTTTTTTTGAGAGTAGTGCCATATTACTTTGCTCTAATGGTTTCTAAATAAGGTTTGTATAATTTAACGGTTTCCCTGATCATTGCGGATACACCGTTACCTGTGATCGTAGCACCTGCCAAGGCGTCTACTTCATTATCGTCTTTGGTATTGTTTAAAGGGTCATTGTTTCCTTTGGCAACATCAATACCCGCATACTGGGTGCCTTTTAAAATGGTTTCCCCTTTAAAGTCATCCATAAAATAACGCATCTTGATATTAGCACCTAAACCGGGAGTCTCTCCTTTATGGTCAAAATAGACACCTTGAACGGTCATTGTATTATCTAATGCGATAAAGCCCCAAATAGCGTCCCAAAGCCCTTTACCGTACATAGGAATGATATAAAAATTCTTTCCATCCTTTTCTCCTATAAATACGGGCAACTTATAATCTTCGCCTTTTTTTATATTGGCCAATTGCTTTTTTAAATCAATTAAATATGCTTCATCATCTTGGGTAATCTGATCACCTTGGATCACCAATTGTTCCTTGATGTAACTTGCAAACTCATCCTCTACAACATCCGTAGGTATAAAATTAACACTACCTGCGTCATCTCCATTTTCATTTACGCCCATAGCGTAAAGAATGTTCTGCTGTTTTTCAAAACGCTCGTTCTCTTTGATATTTGGACGCAATGCCGATGCCAAAAAAGCTAGAATCGACCCTACGACCACAACCATAACGGCCGCAAAAATTACGGTATAACTGTTTTTATCTGTACTAATTGCCATAATTAAACTGTTTCAGCTTTAAGTTCTTCTGCTTTACCATCTGAATCCTTTGGATAGATCGTAGCATCTTTTAATCGGTTCATTCTTCTTTTAATATTACCCCGTACCACATAATGGTCTATAGTTGGTGCAAATACGTTCATTAATAAGATAGCCAAGAACACCCCTTCTGGATATGCTGGATTGAATACACGAATCATTACGGAAATAAACCCAATAAAGAAACCATAATACCATTTGCCCTTATTGGTCTGGGATCCCGTTACCGGATCAGTAGCCATATAGACAATTCCAAATGCTAGTCCACCAACAATGAGATGTTTCCAAAACTCAAAACTCATTAAACCATAAAATTTGCTAGACTCTGCAACCCATCCCAAATCTACTACCTGGTTAAAAATAAAGCCCATTACCAATGAACCAATTACGGCACTTACCATAATTCTCCAGCTGGCAATTTTGGTAAAAATCAAGAATAATCCACCCAAAAGAATAAGAAAAGCAGAGGTTTCACCTACAGAACCAGGAATAAAACCATAAAACATATCCGATACGGAATAGGACATTTCCGCTCCTTTATTCTGTGCCAGATATCCTAAAATTGTTTCTCCTGAAATAGCGTCCAAATTAGCACCGGCCAAAATTTCCTCCGATCGCTCACGTGCACCATGTACCCATACCTTATCACCACTCATCCATGTAGGGTAAGCAAAGAATAAAAAGGCCCTAATTGTCAATGCCGGATTCAAAATATTCATTCCGGTACCACCAAAAACCTCTTTACCGATTACCACACCGAATATTACGGCTACGGCCAACATCCATAACGGAGTATCTATAGGCACGATTAGAGGAACTAACATACCGGTAACCAAATACCCTTCCTCAACCTCATGACCCTTGATAACGGCAAATATAAATTCCACTATAAGACCTACACCATAGGAAACCACCACTAACGGCAATACTTTTATAATACCTATCCAAAAATTGTCCCAAGTAAGGAAATCGTTCATTAATGAAAAATCCGCAGGAAATCCATTTATGGCAGAGTAATGCTGATACCCGGCATTGAACATAGAAAATATCAACACCGGTATCAAAGCCATGATTACCGTGTTCATTGTTCGTTTTAAATCATCTGCCGCTTTTACGTGTGTACCACCTGCATGGGTAGTTTCATCCGGCGCAAACAAAAAAGTATGAAAAGCGTTGAAGGCAGGCGCCATCTTTTTACCCTGATACTTTAGTTTAAGTTCGTGTAATTTACTTTTTAAACTCATTTCTTATCCTATTTCTTTTTGCAATAAATCTAACCCCTCACGAATAATTTTTTGGTGTGGTTGTTTGGAAATACATATAAACTCCGTTAACGAAAAATCTTCTGGAGCCACTTCATATAAGCCCAACTGTTCCATCTCATCCAAATCCTTTACCATGCACGCTTTTAAAAGCTGCATAGGATAAATATCCAAAGGAAAAACCTCCTCATACTGGCCAGTTACCACAAACGCCCTGTGCTCACCATTGGTATTGGTCGTTAAATCATACTTTTTATTTGGCTGTAACCATGAAAACGTTAATGCCCTGGTAGCTGAAATTTTATTGAATACTGGCTTGTTCCATCCAAAAAACTCATAGTCATCACCCTCTGGTATTACGGTTACCGTATTATTATAAGTTCCTAAATAACCATCTGGCCTACTTTTGGAACCGGTTAACACATCACCATTGATTACACGAAAATTTTCTTCATTTACACCACTGGCATATAAAAAGGTAGAAATTTCCGCACCAATTTTGGTTTGATAATATTTAGGCACTTTAACCGAAGATCCCACAAGAGCAACAATACGTTCCGCATTATATTTTCCTGTAAGTAAATATTCGCCAATAATAACCAAATCTTGGGGAGATACCGTCCATACCAATTCCCCTTTGTTGATTGGGTCTATTCTATTGATCTGGGTACCGACCAAACCTGCCGGATGTGGACCGGATACTTTATGTAATTCCACCCCTTTTAAAGTTGACAAAGGAGAAGTTCCCTTAGCATCTACGGACACATGGACTTTACCCGGCGTCAATTTACCCAATGCGGTAATTGCTGCCTGCAATTCCTTTTCCTTGCCCTGCAGTACATAATTTACATTTGCCTGTAACGGGGCACTGGCATAGCCTGAAACAAAGATTGATTTTGGCGTAGTATCAGGATTAGCGATAACATCATAAGGACGTTGCTTAATGAACGGCCAGCATCCACCTTTTAACAATGAAGCTTTGATCTCTGCCTTAGACGCTTTTTCCACATCTAACACAGACCCTGTAATGGACTCCTGTGTTTTGTCTGCCAAGATTTTCAATGTCAAAATGCGTCTTCTATCCCCTCTTTCTATCTCAATAAGCTCACCACTTACTGGAGAAACAAAAAGCATTTCTTCTATATTCTTATTATAGAACAGCGGCTCACCGGCTTTGACTTCGGCACCTTGCTTTACCAACATCTTAGGGGTAATACCATGAAAATCACTAAGCTGAATTGCGTAAACATTACTTAGAACAGCTTTTGAAGTAGCTTGTTCCGCGGCGCCCACCAGGTTAATATTGAGCCCTTTTTTAATTCGTATGTCTTTGGACATTTGCGTGTAGACCTTTAGGTTAACAAAATTTGACGCAAATTTAAGTACAAAAACTTCGTTTTCATAATTATTACCCCATAATTTAGACAATACAACGAGCTATATTTTTTAGGTATCGTTTTTGTTTACCTTTACCACATAAAAAGCTATTAAATGCGTTATTTCGTTAAACTTATTATACTATTGGTATTTCTTCAAAACGCTGCCGCACAGGTCCAGGAAGAGGTAAATCCGCCAAACCATATTAAATCCATCATATTTAAAGGTCCAACGGACGATCAATTTCCCATAATAAAAATAGGCGAGCCTATTTACCTTGAATTTGATGATATACTGGCCAATGAACAGGACTATTATTATAAAATTACACATTGTGATTACGATTGGAACAAATCTGCACTTTTAAAATCCCAGTATCTTGATGGGGTGGACAATCAACGTATCATCAATTATGAAAACAGTTACACAACTTTAGAGACTTATAGCAATTATCAATTGACCATACCTAATGACAATGTACGGCTCAAGGTAAGCGGCAACTATCTAATTGAAATCTACAACAACAATTACGAACTACAGTTTTCAAGAAGATTTGTCGTCTATAAGGATTTGGTCAATGTGGGAGGCAGTATTAAACGTTCGCGCGATTTTAATTACTTGAACGAAAAGCAAGTGGTCCAGTTTACTATTCAGCCCAGTAGTTTACGTTTGGTGAACCCCAAAAAAGAGATCAAGGTAGCCATTCTACAAAATTATTACTGGCCTACAGCCATATATGACATATCTCCACAATACACCATTGGCAGTGAACTTGTTTATAAATACGACCAAGAAACTGCATTTTATGGTGGTAACGAATATTTACTGTTCGATACGAGCGACCTTAGAGCGCCTAGTTCCCAAATATCCAGTATAGAACTTTCTGACCTGTACAACCATTACCTATTTGCGGATAGCCCAAGGAACGACCAGTCATACACCTATTTTCCCGATATTAACGGAGATTTCGTTATCCGAACATTACAAGGTGACGATGCTTCTAGGGAAGCTGAGTATTCCTTGGTTCATTTTAGCCTGCCTTATACCGAATATATAGCATTGGACGATGTATACGTTTTTGGAAAATATAATAATTATGCATTGACTGATGAAAACAAAATGATCTACAACGAGAATACGGGCATGATGGAAGCAACTATTAAAATGAAGCAAGGATTCTACAATTATAAATATGTATTAAAAAACAATAAGGGTATAGATTTGAACGCCGTAGACGGAAATTTCCACTTTACCGAAAATAATTATGTTATTTTGGTTTATTACAGAAATTTTGGAGATATGTACGACAGTATTATTGGCGTAGGATCCGCCAATTCAAGAAATATAACCAACTAATGTATCTTTACGTTTTTCATCGCTTATGAAAAACCCACCAACCACCAGAACAACCGGCAGATACAAATTGCAATATAGAGGCGTTGAATGCCTTAATTGTGGTCATCCCTTAGACCTTAGCGATAAATACTGCCCAAATTGTTCCCAAGCAAACAGCACTAAAAAACTTTCACTTTTAGATTTTTTTGAAGAGTATTTTACCAATATCCTTTCTTATGACTCCAAAATCCTACAAACGCTTACCGCGCTTCTTTTAAGGCCAGGAAAAATAACGAGGGACTATATTGCGGGTAAACGCCTTTCTTACACCAATCCTTTTAGATTTTTACTAAGCCTGGCCATAATTTATTTTCTATTGATCAGTATTAGCGGTGAATTTGAAAATTTGAACAAATTTGGGTTGGAAAACAAGGAATCCATCTTCAATTTCCAAAAGCAGATCAATAACATAGAATTTGATTCTGAAGAAGAAAAGAAACAAGCATTGGCCGCTATAGACTCGTTGAAAAAACAACAGTACATTGGCAATAAAATCAATAATAAAGATTCCATAATCCTTTCCAACCCAGTTCTTTATTTTAAAAATATAAATAACGATGGGGTTACTGAAAGATTTTTTAACAAGATACAGTTCTTCAATGCCGCTATTAAAAATGATACGATATTTAGTTTCACGGAAAGTGTAGCCAAATACAATCTGGCCAACTCTACCGAGAATGAAATGGCATACAACCTATCCAACAGTTTGGTGGAAATAGAAAAAAGACCGGGTACTTTCGTAAATACCTTAATTTCAAAATCACCCTTTGCCACATTCTTCTTTCTACCTTTCTTTTCTTTGTTCATATGGTTGGCCTACATCAGAAAAAAACACACTTATACCGATCATTTAATCTTTAGTTTTCACAATCAATCGTTATTATTTATCTTGCTCATTGTTAGCTATTTGGTAAATGCCATTTTCAACTTTAGCAGTGAGGGTATTTTTATAATGATTTTCGCCCTCTATCTGTACAAGGCAATGCGAAATTTCTATCAACAAGGACGATTTAAAACGATTATAAAATATGTATTCCTGAATTCTGTTTTTATAATTTTAGGAATCATTGCAATAACAATTTTAATAGCTGCTAGCGTATTTACATATTAAGTATGATCACACAGGTAACCAAGGGCATAAAAATATCGGTTCAGACCAGTTTTGAAGGTACGTTCTTTAAAAACTACAAAATGCATTATGCATTTGGGTATACCATATGCATTGAAAACCAAAGTAAGGATGCAGTACAGCTCACATCTCGCCATTGGAAAATATATGATTCCCTAAATGATATGGAAACATTGGATGGTGAAGGCGTTATAGGAAAAAAACCTGTTATCCAACCAGGAGAATCACATACCTATAATTCCGGTTGCTTATTGACTTCACCTATCGGTGCCATGAAAGGTCACTACAACATGTCCAATTTTAACACCTCAGAAAAATTTAGGGTTTACATTCCCACATTTAAGTTTAGTGCCCCATTTGCCCTGAACTAACACTTTTTTAAACTACTTATTAGTTTTAAGTCCAACACCGTTTTAGTACCTTTGGTCAACTTTTTAATTTAAAAAATTTGACAATGGGAAAAGGTTTTTTTCAAGTTCCAAAAGCTATTAACGAACCAATTAAAAGCTACGCTCCAGGCAGTCCTGAAAGGGCATTGGTTCTGGAACAATATAAAGCATATTATAATGACCAAATAGATATACCTATGTATATAGGTCCTGATGAAGTGCGTACTGGAAATACAAAACCTATGTCACCACCTCACGACCATCAGCATATAGTTGGCACCTACCATACGGCTACAAAAAAGAATATTCAAGATGCCATTGACAATTGCCTTACCGCTAGGGAGGAATGGGCCCGTGTAAGTTGGGAACAACGTGCCTCTATATTCTTAAAAGCGGCCGATTTGATCGCAGGTCCTTACCGTTCAAAGATCAATGCGGCTACAATGATCGCCCAGTCAAAAAATATACACCAAGCTGAAATAGATGCTGCTTGTGAACTAATTGATTTTTTAAGGTTCAACGTGGAATACATGTCCCAAATCTATGCTGAGCAACCCGCATCAGCTGCAGGAATTTGGAACAGAGTGGAATATAGACCACTTGAAGGCTTTGTATACGCAATTACACCTTTTAACTTTACCGCAATTGCCGGTAACTTACCAGCAAGTGCTGCCCTAATGGGCAATGTTGTGGTTTGGAAACCTAGCGATAGTCAGATATTTTCAGCAAAGGTTATCGTGGATATCTTTAAAGAGGCCGGTATACCGGACGGGGTAATCAATGTGGTATATGGAGACCCGGTAATGATTACGGATACCGTACTGGCAAGTCCAGATTTTGCGGGAATTCACTTTACTGGCTCCACCCATGTATTTAAATCATTGTGGAAACAAATTGGAACCAATATAGATACCTACAAAACCTATCCAAGAATTGTTGGGGAGACCGGTGGCAAGGATTTTATTTTAGCACACCCTACAGCAAACACCAAACAAGTTGCTACGGCAATATCCAGGGGGGCATTTGAATTCCAAGGTCAAAAATGTAGTGCGGCGTCTAGGGTTTATCTTCCCAAATCCACATCTAAGCAAATTTTGGACTTGGTTAAAGCGGATATCGATTCTTTCAACAAACCTGGTTCTCCAGAAGATATGTCCAACTTTATAACAGCAGTTATCCACGAAGGCTCTTTTGATAAATTGGCCAAATATATTGACCAGGCCAAAAAAGATACCCAAGCAGAAATTGTTGCCGGAGGTAATTATGATAAAACAAAAGGTTATTTCATTGAACCTACCGTGATCGTAACTACTGACCCAAAATACACAACTATGGAAACGGAACTTTTTGGCCCTGTAGTTACCGTATATATCTATGATGATGCAGAATGGAGCAAAACCCTTGAATTGATAGACACAACATCTGAATATGCTTTGACAGGCGCAGTACTTTCAAAGGATAGATATGCTATTGAAGAGGCTACCAAGGCGTTACAGAATTGCGCAGGTAATTTCTATATTAATGACAAACCTACCGGAGCCGTAGTTGGCCAGCAACCGTTTGGTGGCGCAAGAGCATCCGGAACAAACGATAAGGCTGGGTCCGCACAAAACTTATTGCGCTGGGTTTCCCCAAGGTTAATAAAAGAGACCTTTGTCACCCCAGAAAATTATAGATATCCCTTTTTAGGGTAATTTTTAAAAAAGGCCGAAATTGAATTCGGCCTTTTTTATTGAAAATCTAAAAATAAAGAGGTACATTGAAGAATTAATCAATTTCTTATTTCTCACTTAACACACTAATTATGAAAAAGTTACTATTGTTACTTGCAGTATGCTGCTCCTGTATTTCATATGCACAGGATGAACTGGCACAAAACACCATTAAGGCGGTTTTAGCCGGTAACCAATCTCAAGTTATACAACTTGCTGAAGCTTTCCCTGACGATAAATATGATTGGCGACCTACGGAAGGGGTCAATTCGGTTGGCGAGGCTTTATTACATGTAGCGGGCGGAAATTATTTTCTAGCCTCTAAACTGGGTTTTGCTCCCCCAGAAGATGTCGATGTAATGAACTTGGGCAAAATAACCGGTAAGGAAAATATTATAGCGGCATTAAAAAAATCCAATGATTTTGTCCTTGAAAAGATTACTATGGTAGAGGACGGACAATTAAACGATGAAGTGGATTTTGGGTTTATGAAAGCAAATAAATTAGGCGGACTTCTTGCGATTATGGAACATAATGGCGAACATAAAGGACAACTAATAGCTTATGCCAGATCAAACGATATTGTTCCACCTTGGAGCAAATAACATCAAAAAGTATTAAGTAATTCTAGCCTTTAATCATTCATTGATTGAAGGCTTTTTCTTTTGCAAAACTATTTATCTTTCATGGAACCTTCCAAAAAACTGTTTTTACAACAAAGCCAATTGCCCTACATACTGCTTGCTCTTATAAGGACTACAACCTAAAATACATCACTGTAGATAATTTTTAAATGCAATGGTTAATTGAAAAAAAAAATTCTTTAATATTTCTATCAATTCCAATTTTTTACCATGCTACGGATTTTATATGAACAAAAATCATAATAGGTGAATAGTTTAAAACGGCGAAGGTCTATTTATAAATAAGCACAATAACGATAAACACAATATCAATGTAAATTTAACGTTAATTAATTGTAAATTACAAGTAAATTTACGAAATTCAAGTTCACCTTAAATTTAGTCTGCTATGAAAACTTCAACAAAGATTGTCAAAAAAGCTAGTTTCCATATTGCAACTTGGAACGCTGTAAAACTATTCGTTCAAAAATACAGAAGAGCTTACTACCAAGCCTTTAGCCTGTAAATATTTAAACACAATGTATACTACCTCTTAAATTTTAAGGGGAGATACACCATTTTTTTAGTTTCAAAAAAATCTTCCTTGAAATAATCCGCCAAATCATAAATTTTGGCCGTCTTGTAATCCTTAAGTTCCTCTATCAAATCCCCTCCCTTTAAATACAGTATTCCATTACGGATTTCATGTTCGGACTCTTTTTTTATTTTTCCTTTGACCCAATGTACAAAGGTGGGCATAGCGGCAACCGCCCTACTCACAATAAAATCAAATTGCCCAGGTATTTCCTCTACACGCTTATTAACGGTAGTAACATTGGTCAACTGCAAACCTTCAACAACCTCATTGACCACCTTTATTTTTTTTCCTATGGAATCTACCAAGGTAAAATGAACTTCAGGAAATAAAATGGCCAAAGGTATACCAGGAAAACCACCTCCGGTACCCACATCCAATATTAAAGCTCCATTATTGAACGAAGTGAATTTTGCAATAGCCAAAGAATGTAAGACATGTCTAAGATATAATTCATCGATATCTTTTCTGGATACCACGTTAATCTTTTGATTCCAATCCTTATATAATTCTTCTAACTTCTTAAATTGATCTTTTTGGTTTTCCGATAAATTGGGAAAATATTCAAATATGGTTTCAACAGTCATCCGTATCTTTGTAAATAGATTTTATTAGTATATTCACTTTTGCAAAGATTTCGCTTTTAATTAAGCTATCAAACTATTATACATTCATTTAAGTTATAAAAAATTAATATTACCCCATTATGGAACAAAAAACCATACGTTTTTCAAGAACGGATTCTGCAAAGTTCTTCAAGACCTTGAACAGCAGAGTAAACGATTATTTTAAAACCAATAAGTTGAAAAAAACAGGAAACTGGAAATTACACCTTAAAACGGTAGTAATGTTCACCCTTTTCCTTGCTCCCTATTTTTTAATATTGACATTAGGCTTGCCCACTTGGGCCAATTTACTTTTAACAATAGTAATGGGAATTGGTATGGCAGGTGTGGGCATGAACGTAATGCACGATGGCAACCATGGTGCATACTCCAATAAAAAATGGGTAAACAAACTAATGGGCAGCAGTATTTACATATTGGCCGGCAATGTATACAATTGGCAAGTACAGCATAATGTATTACACCATACCTATACCAATATCCATGAACATGATGAGGATATGGAAGCTGGTAGAATATTACGTTTTTCCAAACATGCCGAATGGAAAAAACACCATAGATTTCAACATTTTTACTCTGTTTTCCTATACGGCCTATTGACCTTCAATTGGGCCATTACTACAGATTTTCAGCAAATGTACCGATATATGAAACGTAAATTATCATATGGAAAACTACCGAGCGCCACATTAAATTGGAGTACATTGATCATTACCAAAATTTTATACATTACTATTTGGATCGTTATTCCCATGCTAATATTGGATATTGCTTGGTGGAAAATATTGATCGGCTTTTTTCTAATGCATTATGTAGCGGGTGTTATCCTTAGTGTCGTTTTTCAACTTGCACATATTGTAGATGATGCGGACACTCCGTTACCAGATCAATCCGGAACAATGAAAAACACTTGGGCCATTCACCAATTGTTTACTACGGTCAATTTTGGAACTAAGAACAAGATCGTAAACTGGTTTACCGGTGGCCTGAACCATCAAGTAGAGCACCATATCTTTCCAAATATCAGTCATGTACATTACACAAAAATTTCCAAAATTGTGAAACAGACCGCACAGGAGTTTAATTTGCCATACCACGAGTATAAAACTACCAGAAAAGCTATAATTTCGCACTTTAAACATTTAAAGGAATTAGGCAAGGAGCCTTCATTACAATATTAGAAATTTAAAGTACCTATGAGCAATCAACTTTCGGATAGGATTAACAGTGTTACACCGTCAGCTACTTTAGAAATGGCTGCAAAGGCCCGTGAATTAAGAGCCGCTGGAAAAGATATTATTGGCTTAAGTTTAGGCGAACCGGATTTTAATACTCCTGATTATATTAAGGAGGCGGCTATAAAGGCCATCAACGACAACTACAACTCATACTCTCCAGTAGATGGGTATGTAGATTTAAAAAAGGCAATTATCACTAAATTCAAAAGAGATAATAACCTTACTTATGACCCTGCACAAATTGTTGTATCCGCAGGTGCAAAACAATCATTGTACAATGTAGCCCAGGTAATCTTGAACCCTGGTGACGAAGTTATTTTACCTTGTCCATATTGGGTAAGTTATAGTGATATTGTAAAACTGGCAGATGGGGTCCCCGTGGAAGTTCCTACAACCTTGGAGAACGATTTTAAGATGACCGCACAGCAGTTGGAAGCGGCCATAACGCCTAAAACCAGGATGCTTTGGTATAGCTCACCTTGTAATCCTAGCGGCTCTATATATAGTAAAGAGGAGTTACGTGCCTTGGCCGATGTGTTACAAAAACACCCGCAAATCATTGTGGTAAGTGATGAAATTTACGAACATATTAATTATGGTGTCACAAAACATGCTTCTATGGCAGAGTTTGAGGACATGTACGATCGCACTATAACGGTAAATGGTGTTGCAAAGGCATTTGCTATGACCGGATGGCGAATAGGATATATTGGTGCACCAGCATATATTGCCAGAGCTACCAACAAACTACAGGGCCAAGTTACCAGTGGATCAAACTGTATTGCACAACGTGCGGTAATTACAGCATTGGAAGAATCTCCAGACCGTATTCAGTATATGGTAGATGAGTTCAAGGAACGTCGCAAATTAATATTGGACCTATTGAACGATATTGAAGGTTTTAAATGCAATGAGCCTGAAGGGGCGTTCTATGTATACCCAGATGTAACTTCCTTTTTGGCAAGACATTCAATAGTACAACAATAAATAACGCTTCTGATTTTTCCATGTATATTTTAGAGGCTGCCAATGTTGCCACCGTTACAGGCGATGCATTTGGTAATGGAAATTGTATTCGTATATCATACGCTGCCTCAGTAAAAGACCCCTGCCCTATTTGGTGGGTTTACCCTAGTGCGCAGCTACAGCCGTTGGACATTATTACCATACCGGCACCATCAGAACTATTTATTACCATAATACATCCACAAATAGAAATTAAGACATCTGATTCCAGAAAAATCTTGAAAACAACAATTTCAATGGAAACAGGAATAAAACAATGGGGAAATGTTGGAGGTCTAATTGCAGGACTTTTTAAGGAGGACTACGCCTTATCGGCAGATCTTTGGAAGATCATATTGTTGAACCCATACGTTCCATACTCATCCCCGGATTTGACGAGGTCAAAAAAACAGCTTTAATCTGCCGGTGCCCTTGGCTCTGGAATTTCTGGGTCGGGACCATCCATATTTGCCTTTAGTAAAGGAAAAGAAACCGCCATCAAAGTCGGTAATGCCATGAAGTTGGTATATGAAAATTGGCATTGCCTATGAGATCCATGTATCCAAAATTAATACGGACGGCGTACGTCCCTTTAAAAATCTCACATTTTTATAACCTAAAAAATAGTCATCTTGAAATTCTATAGTTTAAATGGCAAAGCGCCAGTTGTATCATTTGATGTTGCCGTAGTCAACGGTATTGCCCCGGACAAAGGATTATATTTCCCAAACAGATAAATTCCTTACCTAAGTCGTTTTTTGAGACTATTGAAAATTTATCCAATGAAGACATCGCCTTTACCGCCATTCGTCAATTCGTAGAAGAAACCATACCTGATGATATTCTTAGAGGTATTTTAAAAGAAGTGTTGGACTTTGATTTCCCTGTAGTCGATATAACTCCAAATATTGGCACCTTAGAACTTTTCCATGGCCCCACCATGGCCTTTAAAGATGTTGGCGCAAGATTTATGGCTCAATGCCTTGGTTAATTTTTCACGGTCCCATAAACAAGAGGTTACCGTATTGGTCGCTACTTCCGGTGATACGGGAGGTGCAGTTGCCAATGGCTTTTTAGGCGTAGATGGAGTAAACGTGGTCATACTTTACCCAAGTGGAAAAGTCAGTGATATTCAAGAACGACAATTGACCACCTTAGGACAAAATATTACTGCCTTAGAGGTAGACGGCACTTTTGATGATTGCCAAGCAATGGTAAAAAATCATTCTTGGACAAGGATTTGCTACAACATCTAAAATTAACATCGGCAAACTCTATCAATGTTGCCAGATGGCTTCCCCAACTATTTTATTTTTATTTGCGTACAAGCAGCGAAATCCAAAGGAAAGGACATTGTATTTTCTGTACCTTCTGGAAATTTTGGTAATATTTGTGCTGGTTTCGTGGCTCAACGTTTAGGAATGCCGGTTAAACATTTTATAGCCGCCACCAATGTAAACGATACCGTACCCCAATATATGATGACAAAGGAATATAGTCCAAAACCATCTACCGCTACCATATCAAATGCAATGGATGTTGGCGACCCAAGTAATTTCATCCGTATTCGTCATTTATTCCAAGATAATTATGAAACATTAAAGGATAACTTATCCTCCTACTCCTTAATGATGTGCAAACCAAGCAAGCTTTGAAAGAAATATATGCTATTAACGGGTATATTGCCGACCCTCATGGTGCCGTAGGTTATTTAGGCTTAAGGAAATACCAAGAGCAACACCCAAATGTATATGGTATATTCCTGAAACCGCACACCCTGTAAAGTTTCTGGATGTCGTTGAGGATACCCTAACGGAAAAACTGGAAATTCTAGCCAGATATTACGGGTTATGGGCAAGAACAAAGCATCTATTAAAATTGCCACTTACCAAGATTTAAAGCAGTATTTGAAAAATCATAAGCTAAAATTGTAGTTGACAATATTTTCCTAAATAGCTAATTTGTCAGAATTGCTTCTATTTATTTTCGATAAATTTGTAAGGTCGATAAATATAGAAGATGAAAAATACAGCACTTACTACAACACATGAATTGCTAGGGGCAAAAATGGGTTCCTTTTGCCGGATACAATATGCCAGTTTCGTACGAAGGGGTAAATGCCGAACACGAAACGGTACGGAACGGTGTTGGGGTTTTTGATGTTTCGCACATGGGAGAATTTTAATATCCGGTCCCAATGCATTGGACCTTATACAGCGTGTAACTTCCAACGATGCTTCAAAATTAACCATAGGAAGGGCACAATATAGCTGCATGCCCAATGAAACGGGTGGTATTGTAGATGATCTTATTGTTTATCGCATAAAGGATGATCAATATCTATTGGTCGTTAACGCTTCCAATATTGATAAGGATTGGGCACATATTGCTGCTTATAACAAGGAATTCAATGCAGATATGCGCAATATTTCTGAAGATTACTCCCTTCTTGGCCATACAAGGTCCAAAAGCAGTTGAAGCTATGCAATCACTTACTTCCATTGACTTATCTACTATAAAAATTTTATCATTTTGAGGTGGCTGATTTTGCCGGTATAGACCATGTTATTATTTCTGCAACGGGCTATACAGGCTCCGGTGGATTTGAAATTTATTGTAAGAACGAGGAGGTAAAACAAATTTGGGACAAGGTTTTTGAAGCGGGAGCCGAATTTGGAATAAAGCCGATCGGATTGGCCGCTAGGGACACCTTACGTTTGGAAATGGGGTATTGCCTATATGGAAATGATATTGATGATACAACTTCCCCATTTGAAGCAGGCTTGGGCTGGATCACTAAATTCACTAAGGATTTCGTCAATTCAGAGGCTCTGGAAAAAGAAAAGAAACACGGCCCGGAACGAAAATTGGTCGCTTTTGAATTGGATGAACGAGGTATACCAAGACATGGGTACGATATTGTAGATGGAAATGGAAAAACTATTGGTACCGTAACCTCCGGTACAATGTCCCCTTCTATGGGAACTGGTATAGTTTAGGTTACGTACCTACGGTATTTTCAGCATACGGTAGCAAAATCCAAATCCAAATCCGAAAGAAGGCCATTCCTGCAACAGTGGTCAAATTGCCATTTTACAAAGCCAAATGATCGATTTTT
>NZ_JAUKUC010000012.1:0-18656 GCF_030505015.1 Maribacter confluentis | reverse complement strand
TATGGCCATACCCAGGTTTTTATACCTTACCTTATCTTCCAAGAGTGCATGGGTAATATAAGAATGTTCTGTTCCCCATTTTCAAGTTGCTCATGAATAGGTTTCTAGCGGACTTTTTTAACCGATCCCGTAAGTAGGAACATGTAATTTCGGTTCCTTTCAATAACTCTGAAATGCCTTGAAAATGTTGATTGGCAAAATTTCGGTAGGTGCCATTAAACAGGCTTGAAATCCGTTATCAATGGCCAAAAGCATGGTCATTACCGCTACAATAGTCTTTCCTGAGCCCACATCGCCCTGTAATAATCTATTCATTTGGGCATTACTGCCAAGGTCTGCCCGAATTTCCTTGATTACCCGTTCTGTGCTCCGGTTAGTTCAAAAGGTAATTTATTGGTGTAGAAATCATTAAAATATTCACCGACTTCATGAAAGGGAAATCCTTTAATTTCTTTTTACGTGAAACATTTTTTCCGATCAACTGTAATTGGATATAGAATAGTTCCTCAAATTTTAGCCTAAACTGTGCCTTGGCCAAAAGGTCTTGACTTTTAGGAAAATGGATATTGAACATTGCTTCTGGTTTGGGCAATAATTTAAGCTCATCTAACAGTTTGTTGGACAGGCTTTCGGAGAATCTACCACCAATTTCCATAAACAGTTGCTGCATGAGTTTACTGACAACCTTATTTGTAATACCCTTGTTGCTTAATTTTTCTGTGGAAGGATATACAGGCTGCATATACACTTTAGTACCTTGTTGATGTTCCTTTAAAGGCTCCATTTCCGGATGGGCCATAGAAAAAGTACCGTTATACCAATTACATTTCCCAAAGATGACATAGGGTATGTTCAACTTAAGATTTTCGCGAATCCATTTTTGTCCCCTAAACCAAACCAGTTCCATTTCACCGGTCTCATCTATAAAGCGCGCAACCAATCTAGAACCCTTTTTTTGCTCTACGGTTTTTATATGAACGATTTTGCCAATTATCTGCACATCTGCATTGCTACGTTGTAATTGACCAATTTTATAATATTGGGTCTTATCAATATATCTGTTGGGGAAAAGGTTAAAAGGTCTTGGTATGTGGATACGCCAATTTCTGAAGCCAAAATTTCTGCCCTATTGGGGCCAACCCCCTTTAAATATACTATTGGCGTTTGCAGAAAACTGTTGTTCATAACACGAATTTAGATCTAAACACGTTTAAGTACAAGTAGCTATGCATTTTTGCTGAAAAGGTCTTTTGTATTACATTTTTTTATATAGCTAAAGCCAAATATATTTACATTATGAAACCTGTTGTTTTTCTTTTCTTGATTTTCACTTTTGCTTTGGGTAATGCCCAGAACAGGAATGTGGATTTTGTTAGGATTTCCGCAACCATTAGTCCAGATTACGCTAGCTATGGAAATACAAGGAAAGGTCCGTTATACTTTTCTTCAACATTCGGAAACAGATTCTATATTTATTGATGGTGTAAACATCAATATCATTGAATTTAGGCTTAATGGTCGTAAGCGGCAAGTGTTCAATAATGGTAAAAAAAATGGATTTAGGGCCCCTAAAAAGAACGGGGAGCATCATGTAGAACTAGACTATGTAGCTCAGCCCGTACAAGCCTTATATTTTGTTGGATTCAATGATGCCATAAGTGGTAATGAACAAATATGGACACAGGGACAGGGAAAATATACCAGTCATTGGTTACCTTCTTTTGACGATATGAACGAGAAGTAGAGGTTGACCTTAAAATAATATATTTTAAAAACAACGAAGTTATTGCGAATGGTTTATTGGTAGATAAGACTCCCATTGACGGTAAATTGGCATGGAGCTTTGATATGGAGAGACCAATGAGTAGCTACTTGATCGCTTTTGCAATTGGTAAGTACAAAAAACAAGTATTAAGGTCAGAGAGCGGTATTCCTATAGAGAATTATTATTACCCTCAAGAGGAATTAAAAGTAGAACCCACATATAGATATACTAAAAGGATATTTGATTTCTTGGAAAAAGAAATAGAATTTGACTACCCTTGGCAAAACTATAAACAGGTTCCCGTACATGATTTTCTATATGCAGGAATGGAAAATACGGGTGCAACATTATTTTCTGATAGTTATTTGATAGATAGTGTGGCCTTTAAAGATAGAAATTATGTAAATGTCAATGCCCATGAGCTTGCGCACCAGTGGTTCGGTAATTTGGTTACGGAAGAAAGTGGTAACCACCATTGGCTTCAGGAAGGTTTTGCTACCTACTACGCTTATTTGGCCGAACGGTCCATTTTTGGGGAGGATAAATTTTATTGGAAGTATTACGATACGGCTGCCACGTTAAAAAATCAGTCAGAAGATGGCAATGGCAATCATTACTTGATCCTAATGCAGATAGTTTAACCTTTTATGAAAAGGGCGCTTGGGCATTGTTGATTTTAAGGGAACAGTTGGGAGACCAGGCTTTTAGGCAGGGTATAGCTTCCTATTTGAAAAAGTATAGTTTTAGTAACGCTACCGTTACGGATTTTTAAAGGAAATGGAGGCTGTAAGTGGACAAAATTTAAATTCCTTCAAAGAGGAATGGCTGGTTAATACTGACTTTCCGTATGAAAAAGCCATGGCTTATTTATATGAAAACAGTGCCTCAATACAGAGATATCAAGCTATAGCGGATGCAATTGGTACAACAGAAACATATTATAAAGATTCCATAATGACTTCATTCTGGAACGATTCTACTTCAGTTCATTTAAAAAAACAGTTTATTTTAGATTTTCATTCCAAAATCAGTGATACTACTTTAAGTGAATTGTTGCAGGCAAAGGAAATAATGCCCAGACAATATTTGGCCATTTCACGAGACCCTATCTTTAAAACTTTAAAACCTTTGTTCGAATCTATGTTAACGGACGATAGTTATGTGACTAAAGAAACTGTCTTTTATAAATTATGGGTTGAGTTTCCTGAGGAAAGGAGTAAATATTTAAATATACTCAAAGATGAAATTGGTTTGCCAAGTAAAAAATATACGTACGCTTTGGTTAGCTTTGGCAATGGTTACACCAAGTTATAATTTGGTTAAAAAATCCGGTTATTTAAAAAGCTTAAAAGTTATACTTCTTCCCGTTACAATACAGAGGTAAGGCAAAATGCATTTATGTATCTGTCCAATTTAAAAGTTTTGGAAGGGGAAGCTTTGGAAAATTTAATAAAGGCCACCAATCATCATTCTTGGCAATTTAAGACATTTGCAAGAAGAATGCTTGATGAGGAATTACGGGATGAAGATCAACGACAAAGAATAGATTCTTTATCAATGAGGATGGATACAAAGGATTTGCAGTACTTAAGAAAAAAATCAAATAGCATGAGGGCTTTAGTAATTTCTGGTGGTGGTAGTAAAGGGGCTTTTGCTGGTGGCGTGGCACAATACCTAATACAAGAAGGGGTAAGACTTATGACCTATTTGTAGGTACTTCTACCGGTAGTCTTTAATATCCCATCTAGCACTAGGAAAATTAGAAAAGATTAAGGATATATATTCCAATGTCAATCAACAAAGTATATTTAATAATTGCCCATTCTTAATAAAGAAAATACATGGCAATGAAGAAATTTCTATAAACCACTGGAAGGTTTTGGGAAATTTTTTAAAGGGGAAAAAAACGTTTGGCGAAAGTGAAAACTTACGAAAACTCATTAGAAAAAGTCTTACCGTAGAAGAATTTGATACCCTAAAAAATGGCCCTAAGGATGTGGTCATTACCGTATCTAACCTTTCTTTGAACCAAGTGGAATATAAGTCTATAAAGGATTGTACATACGATGAATATTGTGATTGGATATGGATTTCGGCCAATTACACACCCTTTATGAGCTTGGTGCGTAAAAATGGATGTGAATATGCAGATGGGGGGCTTGGTAGTATTGTCCCTATAGAGGAGGCAATTAAAAGAGGGGCCACAGAGGTAGATGTGGTGGTGTTGCATACAGAGGTAAATTATTTAAACCGCGTAGCCTCTAGAAATCCGTTTGAGTTGATAACGACGATGATGAGCTTTATCCTTGATCGTATAGAAAACCAAAATATCAGAATTGGAAAATTGGTGGCCAATCAAAAAAATGCCATTATTAACCTTTATTATACGCCTACAATTCTAACGACCAATTCCCTAATTTTCGACAAGCAAAAAATGACCTTATGGTGGAAAAGGGGATATTTGTACGCCAAGAACAAAAATGAGGAAACCAACCCCATTGAGCAAATGTCAATGAGTAATTGGTTTAAGGAAAAATGAACAATTGCCGCTTGGGCAATTACCATAAATCATTGATTTCCTTTTTAACGAATGAAAGTGCAGTTGCAGATGGAGAGGATTTTTCCATAGTTTCATTTAAAATATCCTCCCTTAATTTATGGGCAGAATCCGTTTCGCTCATTGCCGCTTTACGTATCATTTGAATAGTGGCACTTTTAGCGGCCTTTATAATGTTCCAACATTCATCTGTCATATAGATCTGCTGAGAAAGATTATGATCAAATTCCGTTTCTATACTTTTTATCAATAAACTTTCATAAGCGGCTTTATCCTTGGAATGTGGGGCAACACGAACTACTAGGTTAGGTATGGAAATGCGTTCTAAAAACAGGGCCATTCTTTCATATGCCTGCAGCCTAACAGGTAATGTATCTTTTTGTGAATCTTTATGAAGCAGAAAACGCCTTCTGCCTCCTCGTTATTGGTATGCATCCTAAAGAAATAAAATGCAATGGCACCTGTTACTACTGAAGGCAATAGATAAGCAAAAAGTTGAAATATTTGGTCTGAGGTCATTTTTAGTGTTATTTAAATTTAATACCCCTATTAAACGGTGAATATGTTCAATTAGTATAAAGGCTAATCGATGAAATGCAAGTGATTAATTTTTTACATCTCCCTTTGCCATATCATAAAATGCCTTGTAATCGGTTGAAATTTAATCTGTATGGCTTCCCGTAAATTACCATCCGCACCAACTGTGTTTATACGATCACCTTGAACACCATAATCCTTTATTAGAATACTTGCTACTGATGTTGCCTGTTGTAGGGCAAGGTCTAATTCTCCTGTAATATTCATGCTAGCAACGGTTATCATGCTCTTAGGATTGGCTTTAATGAGATTGGCAATATTTTCTAGCCAGGCACTTGCTTCCGTAGAGACTTTGTTTCCTAATCCGTCCACAAAGAAAAAATCCAATTTTTCTGAAATGATAACTGTTCCATTGGCAACATTTACATTGGCATTTTCGCCTAAGGTCTGTTTTGCATGGGTTAGTACCATGATTGCGGTAGAGTCATTACTTGCAATGCCGTCAACAATACCTTTAATCTGTTCCTCTTTTCTTTTTAAGGTGGCCAAGGTTTTAGTAATGTTTTCCGAGTTTTGACTGGAAAGGGTGGCAAAAACTGTTCAATTTTTCATAAGGGTGGCATTCGCATCCTGTAGTTCCTTTACTTGAACTTGCATTTCCTCTGCTCTTAACAATCCTAATTTTTCATTGCGCTGTGCAGTGTTCACAATTCTTTTTATGGAATCTAGCTGAAATTTTAGTTCTTGGTTTTGTGCTATTAGGTCACTTTTTTTTGGGCTTGTAGGTTGCTTAGACCAACCAAAAAAAGTAGTGAACCTACATATAGTTTCATCATCTGTATTATGCTTTTATTGTTTTGTCTTCAAATTTGCCGCCAAGATACGAACAGTCTTTTAATTCCTGAACACTTGTAAAGGCTACTTTGGCTTTATTATATCCATAGTAGATGCCAGACTTCTATTAAGATCGTTGTCATCAACGTTTACCTGTACATCGTCCATTGTAAATTGGCTAGGATGTTCATAGCCTGCCGCATGTGTTATTTCTAACAATTCTTTTCGAAACGTGTTGAAATATTGTGCCAATCGGTCAGATTTAAGGGGAACATCTATTCCTTTCTGCAACCATTTGCTTTGTGTGGCAATTCCTGTAGGGCATCTGTTGGTATGACATACCTGTGCTTGAATGCAGCCAATGCTCATCATTGCCTCTCGTGCCACATTAATGCAGTCAACTCCCATGGAAAATGCCATGGCCGCTTTGGCGGGAAAGCCTAGTTTACCTGATCCTATGAATACAATTCTATCGGTCAGGCTTCTATTCAAAAATACTTTATAAAGACTGGAGAAACCATATACTAGATCAACACTGCGGTACATTAAGTAAATTTCTAAACCATGAAGATTTTTCAATTAAGATTTCCTTGGCAACACAAGATCCATTTTTGTTCTGTGTGTATCATTTAGACCATTACCCCAAAGGAAATGGAGCATTGGGCCCTGCGGATTCATTGGAGGGCAGGCCTTGGGTAATGACTTCATAGGCAAGGATGGCTGGCGAATGTACCATGGCACTTCAATTCCCGGGTTTCCAGCACATCCCCATCGTGGATTTGAAACCATCACCATAGCGAATAAAGGTTTTTGTGACCACTCCGATTCTTTAGGAGCTGCAGGCCGTTTTGTGAAGGGGACGTACAATGGATGACTGCCGGCAGAGGTGTACAACATTCAGAAATGTTTCCTTTACTGCATACGGATAGGGAAAACACCTTGGAACTCTTTCAAATTTGGTTGAATCTACCTCAAAAAAATAAATTGGTGCCACCCCATTTTAAAATGCTTTGGCATGAGGAAATACCTATAGCCAAACTTCAAGGGGGTACAATTAAGGTCATTGCAGGAAATTATGACGATTATAAGGCCTTACCACCTGCGCCCGATTCTTGGGCCGCGGATTTGGATAATGATGTCGCTATATGGAACATCCATATCCTTGCCAATCAATCGGTTAAATTGCCCATGGCGAAACATGGTACGTTGCGCACCATATATTTCTATGAAGGTAATACGTTACGGATTATGGATGAAACCGTTATGCCCAATCATGGAATAGAAGCAGATGCATCCAAACCAATGACAATAAAGGCCATAGAAAAAGATGCTTACCTATTGGTTTTACAAGGCAGACCGATCAATGAGCCCGTTGAAAAAATACGGTCCGTTTGTTATGAATACCCAAAAGGAATTGGAACAAGCCATGGATGAATTTAGATTGACTCAGTTTGGAGGTTGGCCTTGGCGCTATCCCGATCATGTACATGATGTTGAACGAGGACGTTTTGCCCAATACCCTGATGGCAACATAATTGAAAAATAATGTTGGACCTTATACGTCTTATTTGCGATACAGGATTGTTTGTATTGATTTGGATGGTACAACTTATAATTTATCCGAGTTTTACATACTACCCACATAAAAATCTGTATCAATGGCATAATAAATACACCAAAAGTATAGCCATTATCGTAGTTCCGTTGATGACAGGTCAATTAATAACCACTACCCTTCAAGTCTACAAAGAATTAGACTTGTATACACTTATTAGTAGTGTACTTGTGCTAAGCGTTTGGTTGTCCACATTCCTAAAATTTGTACCATTACACAACCAGATAGCCAACAAAACTGAAATTGACAAAACCCTTATAAAAACTAAAACTCCATAATTGGCTACGGACCATCTTATGGAGTTTGTTATTTATACTTACGATTTATATTAAGGTTAAACCCGTGTAATCTTGGCTCCTATTGCCCGTAAACGTTCATCTATATGCTCATATCCACGATCAATTTGTTCAATATTGTGAATAGTGGAAGTTCCTTTTGCCGATAATGCGGCAATTAATAATGAAACACCGGCCCTAATATCAGGGGAAGTCATTGTAGTGGCCTTTAAGGTAGATTTGAAATCATGTCCTATTACGGTAGCCCTGTGCGGATCACATAAGATAACCTTAGCTCCCATATCCAACAATTTATCCACGAAGAATAAACGGCTTTCAAACATTTTTTGATGTATCAACACCTCTCCTCTAGCCTGTGTCGCTACGACCAACATAATACTTAAAATATCAGGAGTTAATCCTGGCCAAGGAGCATCGGCAATGGTCAAAATGGAACCGTCTATATAATTTTGGATTTCATACCCATCTTTATGGATGGGAATATAAATATCATCACCTTTCTTTTCAACGGTTATGCCAATTTTCTAAAAACGGTAGGTATTTGACCCAAATCGTTCCAACTAACATCCTTAATGGTCAATTCACTTTTGGTCATTGCCGCCAGACCGATCCAGCTACCTATTTCGATCATATCCGGTAACATTCTATGTTCCGTACCACCTAATTTATCTACCCCATCAATTACCAAAAGATTAGAGCCTACACCCGATATTTTGGCGCCCATTCTATTGAGCATTTTACACAACTGCTGTAAATAAGGTTCGCAGGCGGCATTGTATATGGTTGTCTGGCCTTCTGCCAGAACAGCTGCCATTACAATATTTGCAGTACCGGTTACGGATGCTTCATCCAAAAGCATATAGGTACCGATTAATTTTTCGGCCTCTACCCCGTAAAAATATTCCTCACGGTTGTATCGAAACTTGGCGCCTAATTTTATAAAACCTTCAAAATGGGTGTCCAAGCGTCTTCTACCAATTTTATCTCCTCCTGGTTTGGGTATATACCCTTTACCAAAACGGGACAATAATGGTCCTACCAACATGATGGATCCACGTAGTCCCCTACCATCTTGTTTAAACTGATCGGACTGTAAATAATCCATATTTACATCGTCTGCCTTAAACGTGTATGAACCTTTTCCCTTCTTTTGAATCTTAACGCCTAAATCCTCCAATAAGGAAATGAGCTTATTGACATCAACAATATCCGGAATATTGCTAATGGTTACTTTTTCGTCTGTTAACAGTACTGCGCAAAGGATTTGAAGTGCTTCGTTTTTTGCGCCCTGAGGTGTTATTTCACCGGATAACTGGTGCCCTCCTTCAATTTTGAATGTTCCCATCTAAATAAGTGGAAATTTAATAGCGTTTCTTGCCGCGGTTATTATTGTTTCTTTGATTTTTCTTGCCAGAATTATTTGACCTCGGCGTTTTGGCAACTCTATTTTTAAGGAACTGGCCACTGTCGGTAAGATTTACTTCCTCAGAAGCCAAATCTATTTGACCATCGCTCAACTCGTACAAATGTTTAAAAATAGTTTTATCGTCTACCACGTCCTTGTTCCAATTAAGGTAACATTTCTTCATATGGTTTGCAATGGCATATTCCAAGCCCGATCTTTTGTCCCCCTTTTCCCATTCCACGGCTACATCCACCATTCGTTTAATATTGTTGCCGTAAAAACGGTATTTTGGAAAATTCTGTGGATATTCCAAAGGTTCTGGTCGTTGTCTAAGGATTTCCTTGGACGTAATAGGAAACGGTGATTCCACATCCAATTTAAAATCTGACATAATGAACAGCTGGTCCCATAGCTTATGTTGAAAATCTGGCACATCACGTAAATGTGGCTGCAGGTTACCCATTACACTGATTATGGATTGGGCTATCTTATTACGTTCTACCGGATCCTCTATAGATACGGCATAATCTACCATTTTTTGAAAATGACGGCCATATTCAGGTATAATTAAATGTGAACGTTCCGTATTATATTCTAGGTTTTCTACTAATTGCAAATTGAAAATTTTAGCTTAAAATGTTTGAGAAGTATTCTTATAACGATGCCAAATTAATAAAATTATAGCTGAAATACTATTTTAGAGCGAGATTACCCCTTCTATTTTACCTACTTCCTTGTATTTTTTGATAACACTGTCCGGGCTATCCAAATTCACGGTAATGGAAACACTGGTATATTTTCCTGTTTTGGATTTTTTTGAATTGATTACCGCGCCCATATTATCAAATATACGGTGAATTTGCCCTACTTTATCCGTATCGCTCTTTACTATAAATTTATATAGATAATTAGTGGGCCATTTTGATGTTTCCTTTAACTGAACCCTTAATTTTTTATAAAATTCTTCAGGATTATTTTCATCCATACCTTCAATTTTAAGCAAAGATAAGGGTAAACCACCAGTTTTTTTATACTCTGGGTTTATGTACTTTTGTCAGCTAATTGTAAGAAATTGAAAAACAAAAGAATAGTTGTTACAGGCGGGCCCGGAACAGGTAAAACTGTACTGATCTCATCTTTGGAAGAACATGGTTTTCATTGTTTTCATGAAGTGATAAGGACCATGACGTTAGATGCCCTTGACGGCAAGGAAGTTGTTGATCAACTGGTAAACCCTATTGACTTTGTGGATGATGCCAAAAGTTTCAACGATCAACTTATACATGCCCGTTTAAAACATTTTAAGGAAGGTGAGATCATACAACGGCCACATCTATTCTACGACCGTGGATTACCGGATGTAATAGCCTATATGAATTATTTTAAACAACCTATAGAACCTTACTATTCCGATTTATGTTCCCTGCACAGATACGACGAAGTACTGATCTTACCACCATGGGAGGATATTTATGTTCAGGATAATGAACGTATGGAAAATTTTGAACAGGCCTGTGGCATTCACGCCCATTTGGACCAAACATATACGGCATTGGGTTACCAACCTATTGAGGTTCCTTTTGGCACAATTGAAGAACGTTTACAATTTGTTATAGACCATATAGAGAAGACAGGGTGAACACTACACCAGAAGACATCTTAAATAAATATTGGGGCTTTGAAAACTTTAAGGGCTCGCAAAAAAGTATTATCAACGCCGTCCTGAACGGTAAGGATGTTTTAGGCCTACTGCCCACAGGTGGCGGGAAATCTATTTGTTTTCAAGTACCCGCTTTAATGAAAGACGGTATATGTATAGTCGTATCTCCCTTGATTGCCCTGATTGAAAACCAAGTGGACAATTTGCAAAAATTGGGCATTAAGGCCTTAGGCCTAAAGGGCGGAATTAAACTTGAGGATGTAGATAAATTATTGGATAATTGTATCTACGGCAATTACAAATTTTTATACCTCTCACCAGAAAGGTTGCAACAAGAGCTTGTGCAGGAGCGTATAAAGTCCATGAACGTATCTATAATCGTGATAGATGAAGCACATTGCATTTCTGAATGGGGACATGATTTTAGGCCGGCATACCTAAATTGCGCCATTCTAAGGGAATTTCATCCACAAGCCCCAATTTTGACCCTTACTGCAACGGCTACAAAAAGAGTAACGGAAGATATGGTCAATTCTCTTGAGCTTAAATCTCCCTTAGTAGTAAAAGATTCGTTCTTTAGAAAAAATATTGGATTTGGAATTATAGCCACCGAGGACAAAAACGGTTACTTAAAAAGATATTGCAAACAGTTAAAAACTAGTGCCATTGTCTACGTTAGAAGCAGAAAAAAGGCAGAGGAGCTATCTTCCTTTTTACAGCAAAACGCCATCAAAGCTACTTTTTATCATGGTGGTATGGACCAAAAACTAAAAACGGAAAGGTTAGGTACGTGGTTAACTAATAAAGCACAGGTTATGGTTGCCACAAATGCATTTGGCATGGGCATTGACAAGCCAGATGTGGCATTGGTCATACATTATCAAATACCGGATAGTATTGAAAACTATTTTCAAGAAGCAGGAAGGGCCGGTAGAAACGGAGATAGGGCCAAAGCTATATTATTGACCAATACAACGGACAAAAATCTGGTTAAAAAACAATTTTTGGATGTTTTGCCAGATACATCATATGTAAAATTGGTCTACAAAAAACTCAACAATTATTTTCAAATAGGGTTTGGCGAATATGTAGAAGAAAAATTTCCATTTAATTTTAACGAATTTTGCAGCACCTATAAGCTGAATACCTATTTAACGTACAACACCCTTCAGTTACTGGACAGGAATTCCGTTATATCGTTATCAGAGAATTTTTCAAAGAAAACCACTGTCAAATTCAAAACGGACAAATCAGCCATTTATCGTTATTTTCATCAGAATCCGCAATTAGAGGAATTTGTCAAAATAGTTTTACGCACCTATGGAGGACTTTTTGAGTTTGACAACCAAATAAATACCTATTTATTGGCAAAGAAAAGCAAAAGACCAGAATCTGTGGTTCAGTTGAATCTTGAAAAATTAGCCAAAGATGACATGATCATTTACCATAGTTCTCCTACTGATCTGGAAATTACATTTTTGGTACCACGGGACGATGACCGTACTATCAACAGATTTTCCAAGACTATCGTTGAACAAAATCAAATTAAAACTGAAAAAATAACAACTATTCTTGATTATATAGATAATGTAGATACCTGTAGAAGCATTCAGTTATTGGATTATTTTGGTGAAAAGCAACGTATTGCCTGCGGTATTTGCGATGTTTGTGAAAGAAATAAGATAGGGCATACCGATATACAGAAATTAAAAGAAGCTATTCTAGGAATATTACAGGAACAAAGCGCCTCTTCTAGAACATTACAGGAAAAATTGGGCGCGGAACAGGAAAACCTTATCACTGCCCTACAAGAACTATTGGAAGAAAAACAACTATCGTTAAACGCAACAAACGAATATGAACGCAGATAATATGGAAGCATTGAGAATTGTATTTATGGGAACCCCGGATTTTGCCGTGGGAATTCTGGAACAGCTCGTACAAAAAAAATATACGATTGCCGGGGTAATAACCGCTCCGGATCGGCCCGCCGGTAGAGGTAGAAAACTCAATGAGTCTGCGGTAAAACAATTTGCGGTAAAACATGGTTTAAAAATCTTACAGCCCACCAATTTAAAAAATGAGGATTTTTTGGCCGCTTTAAAGGACCTGAACGCCAACATACAAATTGTGGTCGCCTTTAGAATGCTACCCAAGGTGGTTTGGAATATGCCCAAATATGGAACTTTTAACCTACACGCTTCATTATTACCACAATATCGTGGTGCCGCTCCAATAAACTGGGCCATAATAAACGGAGAAACAAAAACCGGAGTCACTACTTTTTTTATCGATGAAAAAATAGATACTGGCGAAATTATTTTACAAGATGAAGCAACCATTAATTTTACTGACAATGTTGCGGATCTTCATGACCGGCTTATGCATTTAGGTGCAACGACCGTTATAAAAACTTTGCAGAGAATTCAAGAGGGTAATTTCAATACCTCAAAGCAAGAAAACCATGACGACCTTAAACTTGCACATAAAATTCATAGGGAAACGTGCGAGATAGATTGGAACAGGCCGCAGGTGGATATTTATAATTTCATTAGAGGGTTAAGCCCCTACCCTGCTTCTTGGACAACCCTGTACAACGCAGACCAGCAAACTATTACCAAAATCTATAAGGCTAACATAGAAAAAGCTGAACATGAATTGGCAAACGGAACCTTAGTCTTTTCCAAAAAAGAATTAAAGGTTGCTGTACAACATGGGTATATACTTTTGGAAGAAATGCAATTACAAGGCAAAAAAAGAATGCATGTTAAGGATGTTTTAAACGGTCTTCAACTCCAAGAAAATGCCAAAATGGGTTAAACCCCCGTAGTTATTGGGCTAGGCGAAATGTAAAAAAAGACCTACTTTATTAACAAACCTCTTGAGTTATCAACAAAATAAGGGATTTCCGCCCATTTTACTTGTGTTGGTCATAAATCCATATAAATTTGTTATCAGGTATAAAAATTATATTAATCACAATTAATTAATCACATTATGAACAAAACAGAATTGATCGATGCAATGGCAGCTGACGCTGGCATCACAAAAGCTGCGGCAAAAAAGTCATTAGAATCTTTCTTAGGAAATGTTGAGAGTTCTCTAAAAAAAGGAGATAGAGTTTCTTTAGTAGGTTTCGGTTCTTGGTCCGTATCTAAAAGAAATGCAAGAGAAGGTAGAAACCCATCAACAGGAAAAACTATCCAAATTGCTGCTAAAAATGTAGTTAAGTTTAAAGCTGGAGCTGATTTAGGTAAAGCTGTAAACTAAGATTTGCATACATATATTACGAAAAGCGCCCATAGTGGCGCTTTTTTATTTATTGATTTTTGAAATTAGGAGGATTTATCTTACATTAGGTTTATAATAAGTTAATATACATGGTCTCTTTAAAACCAACTAAGGGTAAATTGTTGATCGCAGAACCAACGTTAACGGGTGACGTATCTTTTAATAGGTCCGTTGTGCTGCTGGCGGAACATAATACTGAAGGTTCTGTTGGCTTTATATTAAACAAGCCTTTGGAGTATCAAATAAATGACTTGGTTACTGAAATTGAGTTACCCTTTCAAGTATATAACGGTGGTCCTGTAGAACAGGATAATTTATATTTTATACACAAGGTCCCACATTTAATCGATAATAGTGTGGAAATTTCAGATGGTATTTATTGGGGTGGTGATTTTGAAACGACCATAGAACTTATCAATAAAGAGATAATTTCAGAAGATGATATCCGTTTCTTTCTTGGATACTCCGGTTGGTCTTCACTGCAGTTAGATGAGGAATTGACCTCTAAATCTTGGATCGTAATCGAGAATGAGCACGAAAGTAGAATTATCCAAAAAGCGGCCAACGCTTTTTGGAAGGAAAATATGATACAATTGGGCGGTAATTATCTGCTGTGGTCAAATGCTCCAGAAAATCCGAGTCTTAATTAGACCGTTTTACCCAAGGATAAACGTGCCGCTGCATTTAGTTTTCCTATCAATGCCTTAGCTGCGGCATCATTGAAATTTTTCTTTCTGTATTTGGAAATGGACACGATACCATCAATACTATTGGTTAAAAATAATTCGTCCGCTTTTTGAAGTTCAAATGGTGAAATACTCTCTTCTAACAGTTGGTAATCCTCAAGTTTGGCAATAATATCCATTAATTTTTTCCTTAAAATCCTATTTAAACAACCATCTGTCAATGGCGGAGTTTTAATACAGTTATCTTTTACCAAAAAAATATTACCGTGTAATGTTTCCACTACCTGCTTACGTTCGTTCAACAATAAACAATCATCGTAATCGTTTTCGTTTGCATAAATTTCGGCAACGGTGTATAAAATTTTATTGGTGGTTTCCAGATTGGAAAGCATTGTTGAATTTTTATAAAAATCCTTATACAGGTCAACCTCATAATCACCGGTGTTCATTGTAAAAAAGGTATGCTCCAATTCTTTGGCTGTAATGACGTAAGAAATGGAGTTTACGTTTGCAGCATCCTTTTTTGTACTATTTCTGAAAACTGTAAATTTAATTTCATACCCTTTATCCGCATTTATTTTTGTTATCAATTTTAAAATTTCCGCTTCCATAAATTCCATGGTAAAGTTCATGGGTATGACCATCCTCAATATCCTCATGGACGACATTAAGCGCAAATAATGCTCCTCTAAGAAAAATACATCACCGTTAACGACCCTTACTCTTTCAAAAAGAGCATCTCCAAACTGTAAGCCCCTATTGTCCGCATTAAGTATAGGACCATTGCCCTCTACCAGTTCACCATTAAAATTGACCATAAAAAAAGCCTTAAAAATTTTAAGGCTCAAAGATACTGTAATTAGGAATATTATTAGGAAGAACCCAATACTTGCTTTAAATCCGAAACTTGGTTGGTCCATAGCATTTTAGATTCGTCTACTTCATCTTCATCCGCAAAATCCGTTATGAACAGTGAAACATCCTTCGTAATTTCATCTACAATAATTTTCATTTCAAAATAGCTATTGTCCTCGGCTTCGTCCCATGCAAAGCGCACGAACTCATCTGTTTTCCTTTTCAACAATTTAGCTTCTTCTTCTGCGCCATCCCAGATAAAGGTAAATGTCTCTCCTCTTGAATTTACATTGTCCGCAAACCATTCTGACAATCCAGATGGGGTAGCCAAATATTGATATAACATTTGGGGTGAAGACTGAATTACAAACTCTATTTCGAATTTTATTTTATCGCTCATTTATCTACTACTTTATTCAGAGCAATATATATATTTCTCAATGATAAAAAAATAAATGACCGCTATAAATTTTTTAAGTGGGTTTAGTTGAAGAACAAATAAATTACCACTATATTTGCAGCCGTTTAAAAATAATATGGCGAGGTAGCTCAGTTGGTTAGAGCGTCGGATTCATAACCCGGAGGTCGGGGGATCGTGCCCCCCTCTCGCTACTAATTATTACGTATTTAAAAACAACGGTTTAGTTTTCGCTAAACCGTTGTTTTATGCCCAGTTTTAAGGAGTTGATTACCTTTGAATACGAGAATGAATACAAAAGTGCAAACGATTTGTCCGTAAAAAGTAATTTTTCCGTCCCAAAAATATACTCAACCAATAGCGATTTGACAAAACGTTGGTACGTTTATTTCTCATTCTGTGACCCTAAAAATGGATAGCTAAAGCGGCAGACACACTTTATGGGAATGCCAATACCTATAAATCAAAAGAAGAAAGACTTTACGTACTGGTGACCTACAGAAAAGTCTTATTGAGGCTTCTAAAACATGGTTACGACCTTTATTCCGATAATATAGTGCTGCACCAAAGACTGAAAACCTAGTCTATCTATAATGTATGGTTAAATATCCCTCATATAGTCCTGCCAAATGACCAAAACATATTTTTCCTTTCCGTTATCGGTCTTTCTTAAAAATCCGTATTCATAGACAAATAGGTACACCTCCCCCTTTTGGTTTTTCCAATAGTGGGTAAAGAAATTTGGGTCAAAGCCTAATTCCAATAAAACATTGCTTCTGATAGTGACCTTACCGCCTTTATTATAATTTTTTAGAAGCTTTCTGTTCAGTTTTAATTGATTGTCCACTTTATTATAGAAACGTTCAGGTCGTTCCTTTTCTTTTTGGTATTGGTAAGCACTCTTGCAATGCAGATTGCAATATTTTTTATCCGTCCTCCCGGTAAGTGGTTTTTTACAATACAAACATTCATGTTGTAACCTCATTTCCATGAATTTAAGTGAATACTTATACGAACATTATTCGATTAAGATACGATTAAATCATTTTCTTTAGTGAACTTGTAAAAAAAATGTCATGTTTAAAGGTAGAAGTATTACGCTAAAGCATTTAATGATCGATAACGTGAAACATATTGGACTCATTTTTAAATCTGACAAAGTGGTCCAAGCTCTTGTAGAGAAACTACCGAATATTTGCTGGAGTGAGGAATATGGAATGTACCATATCCGTAACAACAGAACCAATCTTAGAACTATTTTTAGTACGTTTCGCGGAGAGGTCTGGATTAACGGAAACTATTTTTTTGAAAATAATAGCGGCCTAAATCCGAAAAACCCAATAATATAGACTGGTATAGAAACAGGAACCTTAAAGAAGGTCATAAGAGATGTCCGGAAGAATACCTGGATAAGCTGGAACTTAGAAAATATGCCGAGAACACTGTAAAAACCTATGTACACCATTTTGAAACGTTCATCAACTATTATTCCCATATAAAGCCCGAAGTCATAACTGAAATCGAAATTAGGAACTATCTGCAGGTTCTTACTAGAGAAGGACGCTCAACCTCCTATTTAAACCAAGCGGTCAACAGCATTAAGTTCTATTTTGAGGTAGTAATGGGTATGCCCAACCGATTCTATAAAATTGAACGGCCCATTAAACATAAACAATTGCCTAAAGTACTTTCAAAAAAAGAAGTTTTATTTTTAATAGACCATACCAATAATTTAAAGCATCGTTGTATCGTCTCCCTTCTATATTCTGCGGGGCTACGTAGAAGTGAGCTGCTACACCTTAAATTGGAAGATATCGATAGCAAGAGAATGCTTATCCTCGTAAAGGACGCAAAGGGAAACAAGGATAGAATGACCGTACTGAGCCCTACCCTATTAAAGGAACTTCGTACTTATTACAAGCAATACAGACCCAAGGTCTTTCTTTTTGAAGGACCAAAACAGAAGGCCTATACGGCATCCAGTGTACTTAAACTTATTTCTATGGCCGCCAAAAGAGCGGGAATCTATAAAAAAGTAACTCCCCATATGCTCAGGCACAGTTTTGCCACACACCTTATTGAAGACGGCATTGACATACGGCATATACAATTATTATTGGGTCATAGTTCTACCAAAACTACGGAAATTTACACCCATGTGGCGGAAACCTCCTTTAATGGTATAAAAGATCTCTTATCTTAGTTCCGCATATGAAATATATATAGATCATATGATCTATATTCTTACGTTGCCAGTAATTTGAATGAACCACTTCAATATCATATCAAGTCTAATTTTATTCGGATTATCAATCCTATGTTTTTGGCTTCCTTTTAAGAACAGAAATAAAAAAACTGGAATTGTAACTGGAACTATTTTGAGCTTATTAATTGCTTGGACTATATTGGCGGAACTAGAATTTCTTGTGATTTTTATTTGGCCATTTATTTTGGCCTTTCAAATTGTATTTCTGACTTACTGGATATTTAGAGTATTTAAAAGACCGAAAACTGGAAAATATGTTTCGTTATTGCTGACTTTTGGTTTCATATTATTATTTATGTCACCTTGGATTAGTGACTGGACTTTTAGTAAAAATGACGCAAGGAAATTATTAGCGGAACATAACATTGAGCTAAAAGACGACTTTAAAATATTGAAAAATGAAAGTGGTGGATTTATGGATTACGCACATACTCTAAAAATCCAAATTTCGGAATCAGATAAAGTAAGGAT
>NZ_JAUKUC010000011.1:0-14392 GCF_030505015.1 Maribacter confluentis | reverse complement strand
AAACGACCTATCTAAAGTTGAAGGGTATGCTGCCATTACCAATAAACAGGAATTTATTTTTCCTATAGGTGACAGGACTTTTCTACGTCCGTTAATCATAAGATCAACCAGTATAAATCTTTTGCAAAATGCGCATATTTTTATGAGGATGCCAACAATCCAAACTCATTCCCCGGCACATATAATACGCTAAATACGGCATTGGATATCGAATTGGTCAGCAATCAGAGTTTTGGCGTCTGGAAGGTAACGTACCCAGTACTGTTTCCCTTACATACAATACCCGCAGTGGCTTGCAAGACCTCACGGACGATGTTACTAAGATCATCCCCGTAGGCTACAGCAAGTTTTCAGGAAGGTGGGTAAATTTAGCAGGCAGTGCCGCCACCGGTACCGTAAACGAAGGTATTGTAAGTACAGAGGAATTTATTCCTGATGATTATGAAATTTTAACCCTTGGGGTTTCCAAAATTCCGTATGAACCTTTATCGAAGGAGGTCTTGACATTGGACAACTATATTGTTTCCGCAAATGGAGACGGTATAAACGACACTTTTTTTATCCCGGAAATTATGGATAAAGGAAATAATTTAGTTCAAATATATGACCGTTACGGGCTCAAGGTTTTTGAATTAGAGAACTATACCAATGAATTTATTGGATTTTCTAATTTGAACAATATTCCCCTAAACGCCGAGAAAGGATTACCTGCAGGTGTTTATTTTTATACCATTGCCCTCATCGACGAAGAATTGAACTACCAAGGCTTTTTGTATTTGGCCCGATAGTTGAAATAAAATACTCATGGTATTTTCTATGACCATTTTTGCGTTAAAATTGGCTAGGACACATCTTAAAATCTTATTTTTAACTTATGAAGCGAAGAAATTTTATTCAAAAAAGCAGCTCAGCAGCACTGGCAATTTCATTATTGCCCACTGTATTTATAAAACAGGATGATTATGAATATTCCATATTGGAACTTATGGGCAAGGCTGATATTGAATTGTTCGGCAAAGGAATAAATCTTAGAAAGGAAGCCCATGACGCATTTTTAGAAATGAAAATGGCAGCCTATAATGCAGGCATTGATTTAAAGGTTGTCTCAAGTTATCGTGATTTTTCCCGTCAAGAAGCCATTTTTGAACGCAAGTACATTACCTATACCGATGAAGGAATGGCACCTCTGAACGCTATTGACAAAATAATTGAATACTCAACGATACCCGGTACAAGCAGACACCACTGGGGTACAGATATTGATATTGTAGATGGTTATCGTAAAGTGGAAGGCGATGTTCTCGTCCCAAGTAAATTTGAAGCCGGAGGTCCTTATGAGGACTTTAAATTATGGATGGACGAACATTCTGAAACCTATGGTTTTTATTTGGTCTATACCAATGACCCAAAAAGAAGGGGTTTTAAATATGAGCCTTGGCATTATAGTTATGCTCCCCTATCCATACTTATGCTTGAACAATTTAGAGGCAAAAATATTGCCGCCCTATTGACCAAGGAAAATTTTTACGGCGCCGAACATTTTACCAAAGGCTTCTTACGATCCTATATCCAAAACAATATTTTGGATATTAATGAAGACCTTTTGTAGGCATTTTGTATTTTAGGCCCTGTATTAGAACACATTACCATGAACAGAGGAAGTTGGAAAATTAGAATATTCATAGGGTTGGCTATTGTAGCCTTTGCCTTTATACAAAAATGTAGCAATACGGAGGAAAACCCTTATACAGGACGTTCACAACATATTACCATGACTTCCGAGCAAGAAATTGCCATTGGCCTACAAAGTGCTCCGGAGATGGCGCAACAACATGGGGGCCTATATCCAGATCAGCGATTACAGTCATTCGTAGCCTCGGTAGGCAACAAATTAGTACAGAACAGTATTGCAAGGGAAACTCCCTATCGTTATGATTTTCATTTACTTGCAGATGACCAAACTATTAATGCCTTTGCATTGCCCGGGGGACAGTGTTTTATTACCTATGCCCTTTTTTCCCAGTTGAACGAAGCGCAACTTGCGGGAGTTCTGGGACATGAGATAGGTCATGTTATTGGCAGACATTCCGCAGAGCGTATCGCAGATAGCCAAACATGGCAGACAGCCACAATGGGCGCTACGGTAGGTGCCGGGGATATTGGGGGTATTGTGGGTAGCATTGGCCAAAATACATTATTGAAAAATGGCCGTGGGGACGAATTGGAAAGTGATGAACTAGGTGTTCTTTTTATGATACAGTCCGGATATGATCCCTACGAAATGATCAGGGTCATGGAAATTTTAAAAGCTGCCGGCGGTCCTAATCGTGTACCTGAATTCCAAAGTACACACCCAGATCCCGAAAATCGTATTGAAAAAATCAAAGAGGCCATAGCAAAGTACCAAAACCAAGGTTAATCGATTATATTGGTCTTTTAACGTGCTACATATATTCCCAATGAGAATATTTTGTAACTTTGAGTAAGTCCCAAGCTTATTTTACCATATTGAATTGCCTTTATAGCTATGATGTAATCATAGAAGAACACTATAATGGGAACAATTACACATTTTAAAAATATATACGTTCAGGCGTTTGAAAATTGCAAACCTGGTATTTTGGTTTCTATTTTAAAAGTCTATTCGGTATTTTGTGCCTTAATGTTGTTTATGGCATTATATGCCTTTGTATATAGAGCCGCAAACGGTTTTGAATTTTAACGCTTTTACTCTTTTACTTGAACACTATTTGGAGTAGAAATTCATTATATAATAAAGGCTCGTTGAAATTCAACGAGCCTTTTATATTCCTGTGCTATAACTTTATGAATTTTCCTCAATAATTGACAAAACTTCTTTAGCATTGGACATTTCTGCATACTCCTTGGCAGTATAGCCCTTTTCACTCTTCATATTTAAATTTGCCCCGTTCAACAATAATACCTTTAGGACCTCTACCCTATTGTATCTAGCGGCGAACATGGCCTATGTCATTCCCAAAGATTTTTCATTTGGTCCATTACATATGGCAATGAGACTACGTACCTGCTCCACATCTCCTTTCATTGCCGCTTTACATAACGGACTTATGTCATCGTTTACTGCACTAAACTCGTTATTTGCAGAAAAATCCTTGACCGTATTTGCGTATGATACTGAGAACGATAGTAGTCCCGCCAACATCAAAATTGAAATTGATTTTTTCATAATTATTTCCTTTTAAATTGATTTAAATTATTGATAAAATAAAATTAAACTATAATAAATGACAATAATTTAATTTAAGAAAGAAATAATAAATATTTAACATTTCTAAAATGTATATGGTGATACGTTAATTTTAATGTTACCTAATTTATGTTAAGCCTACCATTGAGCAAAGGCAATAAAAAAGCCATTACAATATATGCAATGGCTTTTTTATCAAGTTAATTGATACAGCTATTAGCTTTAATTCCCTAGTGCTACTTCAATAATTTGTAAGGCTTCCTTAGCATTTGAAAGCTCCGCATACCTTTTGGCAGTAAACCCTTGGTTGCTAACAGCCTTGATATCCGCACCATTTTGAATTAGGAGTGATAGCACTTCTACTTTATTATACCTTGCAGCGAACATAAGCGGAGTCATCCCCAAAGATTTTTGATTTACATCCTCGCCCATGGCAATCATTTTTTTCACCATTGCAATATCGCCCTGTATAACGGCTTTGCAAAAGGTATTTACTTCAACAACTCTTGTTAGATGTGTTGTTTCAGAAGTTGTTAATCTGTTGGATTCTTTGGCCATAGCATTGGCCCCCATGGCAAAAATTACCATAGCGATAGTTAACACTGTTTTTTTCATGATGATTGATTTTAATTGATGAATTGATTCTATAGAAAAGACGTCTACAATGAAAAAATGTTTCATGCTTTAACAGACTTATAACTAAACTTTAACAAAGACGGGGCATTTGACCCTTTATGACCACATATATTATTTAGGTTATAATAAATTTATTGAACCCCCCTTAAAAATCTGTAAATATCACAAAAGACCAAAATTATAACTTGCCTGTTTGAAAATAGCGCCAGATCTAAAAAAGGCGGGTTTTCTAGTAGCTTAACTAAGTAGAACATAGTATTTTTGCCATCTAAACCTAAGTAAAGATGAACAAGAAAGTAATCTTAATGATATTGGACGGTTGGGGAAAATCTCCAGACCCTGCAGTATCTGCAGTAGATAAAGCAAACACTCCATTTATTGATAGTCTATATACCAATTATCCTAACTCCAATTTGTTGACCGACGGTATGAACGTTGGCTTACCGGAAGGACAAATGGGCAATAGCGAGGTTGGCCATATGAACTTGGGTGCAGGTAGAATTGTCTATCAGGATTTGGCCAAAATAAACAAAGCTGTCAAAGAGAATACCCTTAAGGACGAGCAAGTTCTAAAAGATGCTTTTGAATATGCAAAGACGAACAATAAGAATGTACATTTCTTAGGTTTGGTAAGTGATGGTGGCGTACACAGTCATACCAACCATATTAAGGGCCTTATTAATGCAGGGTACGCTTCCGGGGTAAAAAACATGTATATACATGCATTTACCGATGGTAGGGATGTAGATCCAAAAAGTGGCAAAGGTTTTTTAGAGGATTTAGTACAATTTTCCGCAGATAAAAATACCCAATTGGCAACGGTCGTTGGAAGATATTATGCAATGGATCGTGACAAACGTTGGGAACGTGTAAAAGAAGCATATGATGTCATAGTAAATGCGGTAGGTGAAAAATCTACGGATATAGGCGCAAGTATTCAACGCAGTTACGATAATGAAATAACGGACGAGTTTATAAAACCAATCGTGATGACCACTACAGATGGTACACCCATAGCAAGTGTAATGGAAGACGATGTGGTCATATTTTTTAATTTTAGAACAGATAGGGGAAGAGAACTTACTCAAGTACTAAGCCAAGAAGATATGCATGAACTGAACATGCATAAATTAAAACTTTATTATGTAACCTTGACCAATTATGATGAATCGTTCATTGGGGTAAAAGTGGTCTACAACAAAGATAATATTGTTGAAACCCTTGGAGAAGTTTTATCCAAAGCTGGTAAAAAACAAATACGCATAGCGGAGACGGAGAAATATCCACATGTTACCTTTTTCTTTAATGGCGGAAGAGAAGTGCCCTTTGATGGAGAATCTCGCATATTATGCCCTTCCCCAAAAGTTGCTACCTATGATTTAAAGCCAGAAATGAGCGCTTATGAAATTAGGGACAAAATCATTCCTGAGCTACAGGAAGGTGAAGTAGACTTTGTCTGCTTAAACTTTGCCAATCCAGATATGGTTGGACATACCGGTGTAATGGAAGCAGCCATAAAAGCTTGTGAAACCGTAGATGAATGTGCCAAAGATGTAATTACTACGGCATTAGCAAACGACTATACCGTATTGGTCATTGCAGATCATGGTAACTGTGAAACCATGATTAATGCGGACGGAAGTCCAAATACGGCCCACACCACAAACCCGGTTCCTCTTATTTTGGTGGATAAGGATATTAAAAAAATAAATGATGGCGTATTGGGGGATATTGCTCCTACCATTTTAAAACTAATGGGTGTAGAAAAATCTAAATATATGACCCAACATTCATTGGTTTAGTATTTTAGGTTTTCCCATTTTATAGAACGTATGATTAAAATAAAAACAGCCGAAGAAATTGAATTGATGCGAGAGAGTGCATTGATTGTCTCCAAAACATTGGGTATGCTCGCAGCAGAAGTTAAACCTGGCGTCACTACCCTGCAATTAGACACATTAGCGGAAGCCTTTATCCGTGACCACGGCGCGGTACCCGGTTTTCTAGGCTTGTATGATTTTCCCAATTCGCTATGCATGAGCCCCAATGCACAGGTGGTACACGGAATTCCTAATGACAAACCATTGGTAGACGGGGATATTATTTCTATTGACTGTGGGGCGCTTAAAAATGATTTTTATGGCGACCATGCCTACACTTTTGAAGTTGGTGAGGTTTCTCCTGAAATTAAAAGATTATTAGAGGTTACCAAACAATCCCTGTATGTAGGTATTCGTGAATTTAAAGTAGGCAATAGAGTTGGGGACGTAGGTTATGCCATACAAAAATTCACTGAAGAACATGGCTATGGTGTGGTACGTGAACTTGTTGGTCACGGATTGGGCAGAAAAATGCACGAAGATCCAGAAATGCCAAATTATGGTAGGCGCGGAAGGGGCAAAAAATTTGTGGAAGGAATGACGGTCGCAATTGAACCTATGACCAATATGGGCACCAAACATATTAAACAATTAAAGGATGGCTGGACAATTTTAACAGCTGATGGTGAGCCCAGTGCACACTTTGAACATAATGTTGCCATCGTAAACGGTAAGCCAGAGCTACTTTCCACATTTAAATATATTTACGACGAATTAGGTATTGAAAGCAATGAAGAAGATGAATTTAGGGCATCTCCAATAGCAAATTAAACAAGGTAGATGAAGAAAATTTTTAAATTTTTTCTAAACCTTGTTCCCAGACCTGTACTGATATCATTAAGCTATTTGGTTAAACCTTTCTTTCAAATTTATTACCGTGGTAATTCCTATGAAGACCCTATAGACGGAAAGAAATTTCGTAGCTTTTTGCCTTATGGTTATGAACATCCCCGCGAAAATGTTTTATCACCTTCTACCCTATCCTTGGAACGTCATAGGTTACTTTGGTTATTTTTAAAAAACGATACAGACTTTTTCTCCGCTCCTTTACATGTCTTACATTTTGCCCCTGAACAAGCATTCTATAGGCGATTTAAAAAACTGAAAAACTTAAATTATGTTACTACAGACTTAAATTCCCCATTGGCAGATGTTAAAGCGGATATCTGCAATTTGCCATTCAATGACGATACCTTTGATGTTATTCTATGCAACCATGTACTTGAACATATTCCTGACGACACCAAGGCACTGAAAGAACTTTATAGGGTTATGAAACCAGGTGGCTGGGGAATATTCCAAGTACCACAGGAACTAGACCGTGAACGTACATTTGAAGATAATACCATTGTGGATAAGGTTGAACGTGCAAAAATATTTGGTCAATACGACCATGTACGTATTTATGGTAAAGATTACTTTAATAAGCTGAGAAGCGCTGGCTTTACGGTTACCGAAATAGCGTATACCAATGAACTATCGCCTGGGGAAATTGATAGATACAGGTTGGCAGAAGGCGAAATTATACCCTTTGTTCGTAAATGATCAGTGAACTACCACATCCTTGAAACCTTTGGTCAAAAATTCCTGTGTTTCGCCAAATTCATCGGAATAAATGATATAAGCCTCTAACGTTTCATTTTCCGCTACCAGTTTAAAAGCTTCATCCAATTCCATGGCCATAAAAGCGGTAGCATAAGCATCAGCAGTTGCACAATTATCTGCCAAAATAGTCACGGCCAATGTGTTGGAAATTTGAGTAAAACCTGTTTTAGGATTTACGGTATGAACATACTTTTTACCTGTTGAATTATCAATCCTAAATTTTCTATAATTACCAGATGAAGCCAATGCGCGATCGTTTAGATTAATGAGTATCTTGGCCTTTCTATCAACCATCATCTCTGGATCATCTATACCCACCACCCAAGATTTTCCTTTTAAGGTATTTTTACCTTTTGCCACTAGTTCACCACCAACCTCAATTAAATAATTTTGCACACCTTTGGCATCTAACATTGTTGCAAGTCGGTCTATGGAGTAGCCTTTAGCTATTGCATTAAAATCTATATATATGTTAGGTGCAGTTTTTTTCACGTAATTTTCAGCAGTCAAAGACACTTTATCAAAACCCACGTATTGTAAAAGACTATCCACTTTTGCACTATCCATAGTTATTTGGCGCTCTGGCCCAAAACCCCATGCATTTACCAAAGTACCAACAGTAGGGTCAAAAAATCCACGTGTATTCAAATGAATATCTTTTGCAAGCTTAAAAACTTCCTGAAACATGTGATCTACCACCAAAGTCGTATCCCCATTATTGATTTTTGAAATATCAGAATTTGGAATATAAGTGGACAATGATCGGTTGATAACCGTAAAAACGGAATCTATTTCATTTTGTACGTTGATTTTTTCATCGGATATAACAACTATATTATATGATGTTCCCAATGCACCTCCAGAATAATCACTTCTAAAATTGCCTTCTTTTTTACAGGATACCCCACAAACCGATATTATCAATATTACTAAAAGCCATTTTCTCATATCTCTACCAAACCATCAAAATCAACAATATATTCTTCGTTTAAGTATACCGGTAAATTATGGTCTGCCGCATTGACCAAACCTACACCTGCATAAAAAGTGGTAGCTTCAAATTTAAGCGCATGCTCTTTCATTTTCTTAAGGTCTGACATAAAAAAATCCATGTCCTTTGGATCAGCAGGATATTCTATAGCCTTGACCACCACAAAACGCATTTTTTTTTCCTTTATACATACAAATTGCGGGTTCTTACGCAGCTCACTGTTTACAGCCAAAAACTCAAAACCATCATCCTCTAACTGTTTGCCCACAATGTTCATGGCCAAATTATGTAATTCCTGTTCAGTTAAAACGTGCATTTCATTCTTTTTTACAAAAAAACCGATATAAAGTATATCGGTTATGTTATTTAAAATCAGATAGTTATAATCTATCCGCCAAAATCGTCAAATCGGATATGCTCATCTGGAATACCGAAATCTTCTCCCATTTTTTGAACGGCCTTGTTCATCAAGGGAGGACCACAGAAATACAACTCGATATCCTCAGGAGATTCATGGTGACTTAAATAGTTATCTATTACACAATTATGAATAAATCCTACAAAACCATCACCGGGAGCATCTATATTCTCTTTTACTTTCCAATTATCCTCTTCTAGAGGTTCGGATAATGCCAAGTAGAATTTAAAGTTTGGAAATTCCTCTTCCAATTTATAGAAGTGATCTAAATAGAACAATTCTCTCTTGGAACGACCACCATACCAGTATGTTACTTTTCTCTTTGTCTTTAAGGTTTTGAATAGATGATATAAATGAGAACGCATGGGCGCCATACCTGCACCACCACCTACGTACAACATTTCTGAATCTGATTCATTGATGAAGAATTCACCGTAAGGACCAGATATTGTACACTCATCACCAGGCTTCAAGTTAAAGATATAAGACGACGCAACACCAGGGTTAACATCCATCCAACCATTTTTAGCACGATCCCATGGCGGAGTAGCAATACGTACGTTCAACATAATTTCTCTACCCTCAGCAGGGAAAGAAGCCATTGAATAAGCTCTCTCAACAGTTTCCGGATTCTTCATTACCAAAGGCCAAAGATTGAACTTATCCCACTCAGCTTGAAACTTATCCGGAGTTTCATGTTCCTCTGGGTGCGCAGTAATATCGATATCAGCATACTTTACCTCACACTCAGGAATCTCAATTTGGATATAACCGCCAGCTTTATAGCCCATATCCTCAGGAATTTCGACTACAAATTCCTTAATAAAAGAAGCAACGTTATAATTACGCACCACTTTTGCAGGCCATTTCTTAATACCGAATACTTCTTCAGGAATGGTAATTTCCATGTCTTGCTTTACCTTGACCTGGCAAGCTAAACGTGCACCATGATTCAATTCTTTTTTGGAGAAATGAGGAGTTTCAGTAGGTAAGGCCTCACCACCACCAGATAAAACATGACACTCACATTGAATACATGTTCCGCCACCACCACAAGCGGAGGGTAAAAACACTTTTTGGTTCCCCAAAGTGGACAATAATGAACCACCAGAGGCCACTTCTATCTTCTTTTCCCCATTAATGGTTATGGTCACAGGACCAGAAGGAGATAATTTTTGTTTTGTAAACAGAAGTAATGCAACCAATACCATTAATAGTATTAGAAATGCGACAACGGTTATTAGTATAGTTCCGCCAGTACTTGCAGCTAAAATCATATTTATTTTTTTACGTCGTTATAAGAAATGACCTTTTCGTCAACTTCAGTTTTCTTTTCTACAATCTCTTCCTTAGGTTCAACAACCTCCAATTGTTGTACTTGGTTTACTTGTTCGGTAGCTTCTTCCGTCTCCTCGCCACCGCCAGTCAACATTCCCCCAAAACTTTGAAAACCGATTCCCATTAAACCGGTAATGATAAAAGTTATTCCAAGCCCTCTTAAAGGTGCAGGTACATTACTGTATCTGATTTTTTCTCGTATTGCCGCAATCGCCAAAATAGCCAAGAACCAACCTATACCGGAACTAACCCCGTAATTAAATGCCAAGCCCAATGTTTCAATTTCCCTAGCCTGCATAAATAGTGATCCGCCTAAAATTGCACAGTTTACCGCAATCAATGGCAAGAATATACCAAGTGAATTGTATAATGAAGGAGAAAATTTTTCTACCACAATTTCTACTAATTGTACCATAGTAGCTATGGTTGCTATAAATAAAATAAAGGATAGAAAGCTAAGGTTATATTCGGCATACTCTGGACCTAACCAAACCAATGCACCATCTTGTAACAAGTATTTATCCAACAACCAATTTAAAGGCACCGTAACCGCCAATACGAATATTACAGCAGCACCTAAACCAACCGCAGTAGCCACTTTTTTGGATACCGCCAAATAAGAACACATCCCTAAAAACACAGCAAATACCATGTTATCAATAAAGATGGACTTAAAAAATAATTCTACATGTTCTAACATAATTTCTACTTAAATGTCTGTTTAATTCTCTTCTACAAGTGCAGGATTCCTTGAACGCTGTACCCAGATTATAATACCTACTACAATTAAGGCGGCCGGAGGAATAATCATGAAACCATTGTTCTCATAACCAGTAGCATATAATCCGGTTTTGGATATAGGATCCCCAAGCACAGGAATACCAAACAGTGTTCCTGAACCTAAAAGCTCCCTAAAGAACCCAACTATAACCAGGATTACACCATAACCTAGAGAGTTACCTATACCATCTAAAAATGAACGCCATGGTCCGTTAGCCAAAGCAAATGCTTCAAAACGCCCCATGATTATACAGTTCGTAATAATAAGACCAACGAATACAGCTAACGTTTTACTCAACTCATAGGCAAAAGCTTTTAAGACCTGATCCACTATAATTACCAATGTTGCCACAACGATCAACTGAACGATGATTCTAATTTTTGACGGAATTATATTTCTCATTAAGGAGATAACTACGTTACCTGCTCCTAAAACGAACATTACCGAAATAGCCATTACCAATGACGCTTTTAATTCTGCCGTAATAGCCAAGGCAGAACATATACCTAATACCTGAATGGTGATAGGGTTATTATCCGCAAGCGGATCCGTAATTAGATTTGTATCTTTTTTTGAGAGTAGTGCCATATTACTTTGCTCTAATGGTTTCTAAATAAGGTTTGTATAATTTAACGGTTTCCCTGATCATTGCGGATACACCGTTACCTGTGATCGTAGCACCTGCCAAGGCGTCTACTTCATTATCGTCTTTGGTATTGTTTAAAGGGTCATTGTTTCCTTTGGCAACATCAATACCCGCATACTGGGTGCCTTTTAAAATGGTTTCCCCTTTAAAGTCATCCATAAAATAACGCATCTTGATATTAGCACCTAAACCGGGAGTCTCTCCTTTATGGTCAAAATAGACACCTTGAACGGTCATTGTATTATCTAATGCGATAAAGCCCCAAATAGCGTCCCAAAGCCCTTTACCGTACATAGGAATGATATAAAAATTCTTTCCATCCTTTTCTCCTATAAATACGGGCAACTTATAATCTTCGCCTTTTTTTATATTGGCCAATTGCTTTTTTAAATCAATTAAATATGCTTCATCATCTTGGGTAATCTGATCACCTTGGATCACCAATTGTTCCTTGATGTAACTTGCAAACTCATCCTCTACAACATCCGTAGGTATAAAATTAACACTACCTGCGTCATCTCCATTTTCATTTACGCCCATAGCGTAAAGAATGTTCTGCTGTTTTTCAAAACGCTCGTTCTCTTTGATATTTGGACGCAATGCCGATGCCAAAAAAGCTAGAATCGACCCTACGACCACAACCATAACGGCCGCAAAAATTACGGTATAACTGTTTTTATCTGTACTAATTGCCATAATTAAACTGTTTCAGCTTTAAGTTCTTCTGCTTTACCATCTGAATCCTTTGGATAGATCGTAGCATCTTTTAATCGGTTCATTCTTCTTTTAATATTACCCCGTACCACATAATGGTCTATAGTTGGTGCAAATACGTTCATTAATAAGATAGCCAAGAACACCCCTTCTGGATATGCTGGATTGAATACACGAATCATTACGGAAATAAACCCAATAAAGAAACCATAATACCATTTGCCCTTATTGGTCTGGGATCCCGTTACCGGATCAGTAGCCATATAGACAATTCCAAATGCTAGTCCACCAACAATGAGATGTTTCCAAAACTCAAAACTCATTAAACCATAAAATTTGCTAGACTCTGCAACCCATCCCAAATCTACTACCTGGTTAAAAATAAAGCCCATTACCAATGAACCAATTACGGCACTTACCATAATTCTCCAGCTGGCAATTTTGGTAAAAATCAAGAATAATCACACCAAAAGAATAAGAAAAGCAGAGGTTTCACCTACAGAACCAGGAATAAAACCATAAAACATATCCGATACGGAATAGGACATTTCCGCTCCTTTATTCTGTGCCAGATATCCTAAAATTGTTTCTCCTGAAATAGCGTCCAAATTAGCACCGGCCAAAATTTCCTCCGATCGCTCACGTGCACCATGTACCCATACCTTATCACCACTCATCCATGTAGGGTAAGCAAAGAATAAAAAGGCCCTAATTGTCAATGCCGGATTACCATCATATCCTTTAGAAACGACCATGGTCATTTCTATGGCATTGGGGCGGTCATTAATAATGTAGGCATTCCAATCCTTATCCAAAAATTCATCGTTCCATTCATGGACAATGGCTATATATACATCTTTGGAAATAGGTATTTCAATATCTTTTTTCACCAAGGAATTTTATAGGGTACTTTTAAACTGCTCTAGAAAACGAAGGTCGTTCTCGCTCAATAATCGGATATCTGAAATTTGATGCAGTAAAAGTGCAATACGGTCAATACCCATCCCAAAGGCAAATCCGGAATATATATCTGGGTCTATACCACAGTTCTTAAGCACGTTGGGGTCTACCATACCGCAGCCCATAATCTCTAACCAACCGGTACCTTTTGTCATTTTATAATCCGTTTCAGTTTCCAGTCCCCAATAAACATCTACTTCTGCACTTGGTTCGGTAAAAGGAAAATAAGAAGGTCTAAGTCTAATTTTGGATTTCCCAAAAAGTTCTGTTGTAAAATATTGTAGTGTTTGTTTTAAATCTGCAAAAGAAACATCCTTGTCAATATAAAGCCCTTCTACTTGATGAAAGAAACAGTGAGATCTAGCGGAAATAGCCTCGTTCCTATAAACTCTACCAGGTGATATGGTTCTTATGGGAGGTTGGTTGTTTTCCATGTAGCGTACTTGTACCGATGAGGTATGGGTACGCAACAATATATCTGGATCTGTTTGAACAAAAAAAGTATCCTGCATATCTCTTGCCGGATGGTATTCTGGTAGGTTTAATGCGGTAAATTTTTGCAGTCGTCCTCTATTTCCGGACCTTCTGATACATTGAAACCTATTCTGGAAAAAACATCTATGATTTTATTTTTTACGATAGAAATAGGATGTCGCGCACCAAGTTCAATTGGTTGCCCGGTCTGGTAAGGTCTCCAAATATTTTTTCGTCCTGTCCAGAATGCTCCAAGGCTTCTTTTAAAGCGTCCACTTTTTCAGTTGCCGCTTGTTTCAACTGGTTTATGGTCTGTCCAAATTCTTTCTTTTGTTCGTTAGGAACATTTTTAAATTCGGCAAAAAAATCATTTAAAATTCCCTTCTTGCCCAAATATTTGATCCTAAACGTTTCTACATCCTTTAAAGAGTTGGCCGTAAACGCATTGACTTCCGTAATCTGTTCCTTTATCTTATCAATCATACATGTTGATTAAAGCCGCAAATTTATAACTTTTAAAAAAGGTAGAATATGTTTTTCTGCCTTTTGATGGTTACATTGACGGTATTTTGTCCTTAACGTTCACTTTGACCCAAACCAGACATTCCTTAAAATTATCAAATATATGTTCCTCTGGAATTAAATCTGGAATGACGCCTACACGTTCCATCATATACCTTGGTTGTTTTAGGACATCAACGAATAATATGGTAATCCCAG
>NZ_JAUKUC010000010.1:0-13674 GCF_030505015.1 Maribacter confluentis | reverse complement strand
ACCAGCAGATGACCAAGAAATTACATCTCCTTTTTTATTTGTTAAAGAAATGATGATGTTGTTAAAGGATGCACTTATATGCGCCTCCCCTACAGAATCAACAATTACTTTACGTTTCTTGGTAACTTTAGTATTTGCCTTTGCCATACCTACTTATTATTTAGTTGCTTTTTTCTTGTTAGCAACTGTTTTACGCTTTCCTTTTCTAGTCCTAGAATTATTCTTGGTACGTTGACCTCTTAAAGGTAAACCAGACCTGTGACGAATTCCTCTATAACAACCAATATCCATCAATCTCTTAATGTTCAATTGGGTTTCGGAACGCAACTCTCCTTCGATTACGTAACCAGATACAGCTTCCCTAATACGTCCTATTTCATCATCGTTCCAATCAGAAACCTTTGTATCTTCACTAACCTGGGCTTTACTCAAAATTTCTTGAGCTCTACTTCTTCCAATTCCAAAAATGTAGGTTAAGGCGATAACGCCTCTCTTCTGTTTTGGTATATCAATACCTGCGATTCTTGCCATAATTACCCTTGTCTTTGTTTAAATCTAGGATTCTTTTTGTTGATTACGTACAACCTGCCTTTTCTGCGAACAATCTTGCAGTCGGCACTTCTCTTTTTAACTGATGCTCTTACTTTCATCTTGTATCTTAGTATCTATATGTAATTCTTGCTTTAGTAAGATCGTATGGACTCATTTCCAATTTAACCTTATCGCCAGGTAATAATTTTATATAATGCATACGCATCTTACCTGAAATATGCGCTGTTACTACATGTCCATTCTCCAACTCTACCCTAAACATTGCATTTGACAATGCTTCAATGATAGATCCATCTTGTTCTATTGCTGCCTGTTTAGCCATAAATTATGCTACTTTTCTATTTTTACCGGTTTTCATTAGGCCGTCATAATGTCTATTCAACAGATATGAATTCACCTGTTGCACAGTATCAATAGCCACACCAACCATAATCAATAAAGATGTACCTCCATAAAATAAGGCCCATCCAGCCTGAACATCCATCAACTTTACGACAACGGCCGGCAAAATTGCGAGCAAAGCTAAGAAAATTGATCCAGGTAACGTTATTAATGACATAATCTTATCTAAAAAATCTCCTGTTTCTTTCCCAGGACGTATTCCTGGTATAAAACCACCACTTCTTTTAAGGTCATCTGCCATTTTATTGGTAGGAACCGTAATGGCCGTGTAGAAATAGGTAAAGATGATAATCAACAAGGCAAATAAAATATTATATGCCAAACCAAATATATCACTAAACTGAACTTGCATCCACTGCCCAAATGAAGTATCATCAAACGCGCCACCTATCATTCCGGGAACGAACATAATAGCCTGTGCAAAGATTATAGGCATTACTCCAGATGCATTTAATTTTAATGGAATATACTGTCTTGATCCCATGATGTTTTTCTCATAACCACCAGACGCAGTTCTCCTGGCATACTGAACCGGTATTTGACGAGTAGCCATTACCAATAATATACATGCCAAAATAACAAGGAACCAAATAATAACTTCAATCAGAATAAACATTAGACCGCCATTATTATCAACGGTCCTTGAAATAAATTCCTGAACAAAGGATTGTGGCATGGTTGCAATAATACCGATCATGATCAACAATGAAATACCATTACCAATACCCTTATCTGTAATTTTTTCTCCTAACCACATAGCAAAAACGGTACCTGTAACCAAAATGATTACTGCGGGTATCATAAAATCCAACCCTTTTCCTAAGATAAAAGCACTGTCCCTAACACCAAAGGCTTCCAAACCGTAGAGATAGGCAGGAGCTTGAACTATACAAATACCAATAGTCAACCATCTAGTAATTTGGTTAATAGTTTTACGACCGCTTTCACCCTCTTTTTGAAGTTTTTGAAGATATGGTATAGCAATACCCATTAATTGCACCACAATTGAAGCAGAGATGTAAGGCATAATACCTAATGCAAAAACAGAAGCATTGGCAAAAGCCCCTCCTGTAAATGCGTTTAATAGACCAAAGATACCTTGATCGGTTCCATCGGTCAAACCACCCAACTGCGTAGAATCTATACCTGGAAGAACAATTTGGCAACCAAAACGGTACACCAATAAAAGACCCAAGGTAATAAGTATTCTATTTCTTAGCTCTTCTATCTTCCAAATATTGGATATTGTATCAATAAAATTCTTCATGCTCTCGTTTATGCTTACAAACTTATTGCTTCACCACCAGCTGCTTCAATAGCTGCCTTAGCAGAAGCGGTAAATTTATGTACCGTAATTTTTAGGGGGGATTTCAATTCACCGTTACCTAAAATTTTAACTAAGTCGTTTTTACCTACTACTCCGTTTTCAACCAAAATATCCAAAGAAACCTCTTTTGAAATTACTTTGTTATCAACAAGTTCCTGTAACTTCTCAATATTGATACCTTTATAGTTCTTACGGTTGATATTTGTAAATCCAAATTTAGGAACACGACGTTGCAATGGCATTTGACCACCTTCAAAACCAATTTTCTTAGAATAACCAGATCTTGATTTTGCTCCTTTATGTCCTCTTGCAGCAGTTCCACCTTTTCCTGACCCTTGTCCTCTTCCAAGACGTTTACCGTCCCTATTAACTGAACCTTCTGCAGGCTGTAGATTATGTAAACCCATTATATTCTATCTTTAAGCTCCCTCAACGGAAACTAAATGTTTAACTTTATTTATCATTCCAAGAATGTTGGCCGTATCATCATGTTCTACAACTTGACCAATTCTTTTTAAACCAAGGGCCTCAAGAGTTCTTTTCTGATTTTGAGGTTTCTTGATTCCACTTTTTACCTGTGTAACTTTAATCTTTGCCATAATTCTACTCTTAGCCTTTAAATACTTTTTCTAAAGAAACACCTCTTTGACTTGCTATGGTCTTTGCATCCCTAAGTTGCAATAAAGCGTCAAAAGTTGCTTTTACAACATTGTGTGGATTTGAAGAACCTTGTGATTTGGACAAAACATCATGTACACCAACAGCTTCTAAAACTGATCTCACTGCACCACCGGCAATAACACCCGTACCATGAGAAGCTGGCTGGATGTAAACTCTTGCTCCACCAAATTTACCTTTTTGCTCATGTGGTAATGTACCGTTGTTCAAAGGAATTCTAATCAAGTTCTTTTTACCGTCCTCAATTGCTTTTGCTATTGCAGTTGCAACTTCTTTAGACTTACCTAAACCGTGACCTACAACACCATTTTCGTCACCAACGACAACTATAGCAGAAAAACCAAATGCCCTACCACCTTTAGTTACCTTGGTAACACGTTGGATGCCAACTAATTTATCTTTTAAATCTAAACCGCCAGGTTTAACCGTTTCTACGTTTTTATATTTTTGGAACATACTAGTTTATTAGAATTTTAATCCTGCTTCTCTTGCACCTTCGGCCAAAGACTTAACTCTACCATGATACAAATTTCCACCTCTATCAAAGGCTACCTTATCAAGACCCGCCTTTACAGATTTCTCGGCAATTGTTTTACCAACTAGTGCGGCAATCTCTGTTTTGTTACCTTTTACTTTTGCAATATCCTTATCTCTTGAGGAAGCAGATACTAAAGTAACTCCTTTAACGTCGTCTATAACTTGTGCATAAATCTCGCTATTACTACGGAATACAGATAACCTAGGTCTAGCTGCAGTTCCGGTAGAAACCTTACGGATTCTACGGCGGATTCTATTTTTTCTTTGTGTTTTTGATAATCCCATAATACACTTATATTAAGCTGACTTACCAGCTTTTCTTCTTAATATTTCACCAACAAACTTAATACCTTTTCCTTTGTACGGTTCAGGTCTACGGAATGATCTTATCTTAGCTGCTATATGACCAACCAATTGTTTGTCATGAGAGGTCAATTTAACTATTGGGTTCTTTCCTTTTTCAGAAACAGTTTCGACCTTAACCTCTGGGGCCAAGTCAAATACTATATTATGGGAAAACCCTAGAGCCAAATCTAATTTTTGACCTTGGTTACTAGCCCTGTAACCTACACCTACTAACTCCAATTCTTTGGTCCAACCTTTTGAAACGCCCTCAACCATGTTGAGTATAAGTGACCTATATAAACCGTGTTTTGCTTTATGCTCCTTAGAATCTGAAGGTCTTGTTACCCAAGCCTGACCATCTTCCACTTTAACCGATACACCAGAGAACTCTTGAGTCAACTCTCCTAACTTTCCTTTTACGGAAATGATATTTTCATTGATTTCAATTGTAACTCCTTCTGGAATCGCGATTGGATTATTACCTATTCTAGACATTTTCTAATTCTTTTATCAATTAATAAACGTAGCATAAAACTTCACCACCAACTTTTTCCGCCTTTGCTTGCTTACTTGTCATTACACCATGGGATGTAGAAACAATAGCGATACCCAAACCGTTCAATACACGTGGCAAATCGTCGCTACCCGCATATTTTCTAAGACCCGGCTTACTTATACGCTGTATTTTCTTGATAACAGGCTCTTTTGTAAACTTGTCATATTTCAAAGCAATTTTAATAGTGCCCTGAACCTTGTTCTCTTCAAACTTATAACTTAAAATATATCCTTGATCGAACAATATTTTTGTTATCTCCTTTTTTAAATTAGAAGCAGGAATTTCAACAATTCTATGACCTGCTCTACTTGCGTTTCTAACTCTCGTTAGGTAATCTGCTATAGTATCTGTTACCATGTATATATAATTCGGTGACGGTTTTTAACTTTTACGTTAAACCTGAAACCATTAATAATTCTTTTTTACCAGCTGGCTTTTTTAACACCCGGAATTAAACCGGCATTTGCCATTTCCCTGAACATTACCCTAGAAATTCCAAAAGTTCTCATATAACCCTTAGGTCTTCCGGTAAGCTTACATCTATTGTGCAAACGTACTGGAGAAGCATTTTTAGGAAGTCTTTGCAAACCTTCATAGTCTCCAGCTTCCTTTAGAGCCTTTCTTTTTTCAGCGTAAATTGCTACAGTTCTTTCCCTTTTTCTTTCACGGGCTTTCATTGATTCCTTAGCCATACTAATTCTTTTTAAAAGGTAAACCTAATTCTGTTAATAATGATTTTGCTTCCTTGTCAGTATTTGCAGAGGTCACAAAAGTAATATCCATTCCGTTAATTCTATTGATTTTATCAATATTGATTTCCGGGAAAATAATCTGTTCGGTTATACCCAAGTTATAATTTCCACGACCATCAAAACCAGTAGCCTTGATTCCTTGAAAATCACGTACCCTTGGTAATGCAGATGTTACTAAACGATCTAAGAATTCGTACATACGCTCACCTCTAAGGGTTACCTTTGCACCAATAGGCATACCTTTTCTTAATTTAAAGGCAGCAACATCTTTTTTAGATAATGTAGCAACAGCTTTTTGACCAGTGATCATCGTCATTTCATCAATTGCATGATCAATAAGCTTTTTATCAGCAACGGCAGCACCTATTCCTCTGCTCATTACTATTTTTTCCAACTTAGGAACCTGCATTACATTACTGTAACCAAATTCTTCGGTAAGGGCAGCTATAATTCGCTCCTTATACTCTTTCTTTAATCTTGTAACGTATGCCATAACTAAATTACTTCTTTGGATTTTTTGGAAACCCTAACTTTTTTACCATCCCTCATTTCATAACCTACCCTTGTAGTATCTCCAGATTTACCGTCGATCAAAGCAAGGTTTGAAATATGGATTAAAGCTTCTTTTTTTACAATACCACCCTGAGGGTTCTTTGCACTAGGTTTCTCATGTTTGGAAACCATATTTGCACCTTCTACGATGGCCTTATTTTTTTCAAGATTTACACGCATAACCTTACCTTCGGTACCTTTATGGTCACCAGCGATAATTCTTACGGTGTCTCCTGTTTTTATTTTCAACTTTTTCATCTTGTCCGTTATATTATAATACCTCTGGGGCCAATGATACAATCTTCATAAATTGCTTGTCCCTAAGCTCCCTTGCAACGGGTCCGAAAACACGGGTTCCCCTCATCTCTCCGGCAGGATTCAATAAAACACAAGCGTTATCGTCAAATCTGATATACGACCCATCTGGTCTTCTCACCTCTTTCTTGGTACGCACGACAACAGCAGTTGATACCGCTCCTTTCTTGATACCTCCATTTGGTGTGGCCTCCTTAACGGTAACAACAATTTTATCACCAATGGATGCATATCTTCTTTTGGTACCACCAAGAACACGAATAGTCAATACTTCCTTCGCTCCGGTGTTATCCGCTACCTTTAATCTAGATTCTTGCTGTAACATAACTTATTTAGCTCTTTCTAAGATTTCTACTAATCTCCAACATTTGGTTTTACTCATAGGACGCGTTTCCATGATCTTTACAGTATCACCAATATTGCAATCGTTCTTTTCGTCATGTGCAACATATTTCTTTGTCTTCAAAACGAATTTACCGTACATAGGATGCTTTACTCTTTTCACCTCCGAAATAACAATGGACTTTTCCATCTTATTACTAGTGACAACTCCTACTCTTTCTTTTCTTAAGTTTCTTTTTTCCATAAAGCCGAACCAATTATTGGTTTTCCCTATTAGTTAATTCAGTGGCCAATCTTGCTACCGTTCTCCTTACTTTTCTAATCTGTAATGGATTTTCTAACGGAGTTACAAAATGTGCCATTTTCAATTCTTCATGCTGCTTTCTATACTCGGCCAATTTCTCCGTAAGTCCTTCGACAGACAATTCTTTGATCTCTTGTTTTTTCATTGTTCCTTACGTTTAATTTCCGCCCTCGTAATCTCGAGCTACAATAAATTTTGTTTTAACAGGAAGCTTCTGTGCCGCTAGTCTTAAAGCTTCTTTTGCTACTTCCATAGGAACTCCAGCTACTTCGAACATAATTCTACCCGGTTTTACTACGGCTACAAAATATTCAGGAGCACCTTTACCTTTACCCATACGCACCTCTAGAGGCTTTTTGGTTATAGGCTTGTCTGGAAATATTTTAATCCATAACTGACCTTCCTTTTCATATATCTTGTTGCAGCAATACGGGCAGCCTCAATTTGGCGTGAAGTCAAGAATGCTGCATCATCAACATTCTTTATACCGAACATACCATTTGAAAGTTGGTGTCCTCTACCAGCAAGGCCTTTCATACGGCCTTTCTGCATTTTACGGAACTTCGTTCTTTTCGGTTGTAACATTACTTTAGTTCTTTAAAAAATTACTTTCTACGACGTTGTTTTCTACCACCTTCTTGTTTACCTCCTTTAGAGGAATCTCCTTTTTGCATTCCTACTAAAGGTGACAACTCTCTTTTACCGTAAACCTCGCCCTTCATGATCCAAACTTTAATTCCAAGTTTACCATATGTGGTCTGGGCTTCTTGTAAAGCATAATCAATATCTGCTCTAAATGTGGATAATGGAATTCTACCATCCTTATATGATTCTGAACGTGCCATTTCCGCTCCGTTCAACCTACCTGAGATTTGAATTTTGATACCTTCGGCATTCATTCTCATTGCAGCTGCAATAGCCATCTTGATTGCTCTTCTAAAGGAAATTCTACTTTCTATTTGACGGGCAACACTTGCCGCAACCAAATTAGCATCCAATTCTGGTCTTTTAATTTCAAAGATGTTGATCTGAACCTCCTTATTGGTGATTTTTTTCAACTCTTCTTTCAGCTTATCAACTTCCTGACCTCCTTTACCGATGATTATTCCAGGACGTGCCGTGGTCACCGTTACAGTAATCAGTTTAAGGGTACGCTCTATAATTACTCTAGAAACACTAGCTTTAGAAAGCCTGGCGTGGATATACTTACGTATTTTATCATCTTCCGCCAATTTATCCCCATAATCGTTTCCACCATACCAGTTAGATTCCCAACCTCTGATGATTCCTAGACGATTTCCTATTGGATTTGTTTTCTGTCCCATTCTAGTTTTCTGTTATATTTTTAGACCCTAAAACCAAAGTAACATGGTTTGAACGTTTTCTAATTCTATGTGCCCTACCCTGTGGAGCTGGACGCAATCTCTTTAACATTGCACCGCTATCAACTCTTATCTCGGCAACGACCAAATCAGCATCCTCAAGGTTTGCATCTTCATTTTTAGCCTGCCAGTTGGCCAAAGCGGACAACAACAATTTTTCTAGTTTTCTAGAAGCCTCTTTTGGGTTAAATCTTAATATAGCTAAGGCATTTTCAACTTTAGCACCTCTAATTAAATCAGCAACTAAACGCATCTTTCTAGGTGAAGTTGGACAATTGTTCAACTTCGCGAAAGCTACCTTCTTTTTTTCAGCCTTGATTCTTTCGGCCATTTGTTTTTTACGAACTCCCATAGCTTACTTTTTTCCTTTGTTTTTTGCACCAACGTGACCTCTAAAAGATCTAGTAGGTGAAAATTCCCCAAGTTTATGTCCAACCATGTTTTCAGTCACAAAAACAGGTACAAATTGTTTTCCGTTGTGCACAGCTATTGTCATTCCAACAAAATCTGGAGTGATCATAGATGCCCTTGACCAAGTTTTGATTACCGATTTTTTACCGGATGCTGCACTTTGTTGGATTTTTTTCTCCAAACTATAGTGAACGTATGGTCCTTTTTTTAGTGAACGTGCCATTTCTTTCTACTTTTTTATTTCTTTCTACGTTCTATTATATACTTATTGGTGCTCTTAGTCTTAGAACGGGTTCTAAATCCTTTTGCAGGAATACCGTTTCTAGATCTTGGATGTCCACCTGAAGCTCTACCTTCACCACCACCCATTGGATGATCTACAGGGTTCATAGCTACTGGTCTAGTCCTTGGTCTTCTACCCAACCATCTACTTCTACCGGCCTTACCGGAAACAAGCAATTGATGATCAGAGTTTGAAACCGCCCCAATTGTCGCAAAACAACCAGAAAGAACCAATCTAGTTTCACCAGAAGGCATTTTAACCGTTACAAACTTACCGTCCTTCGCCATTAACTGAGCAAAGGTTCCAGCACTTCTAGCCATAACAGCTCCTTGTCCAGGTCTTAATTCAATACACGAAATGATCGTACCTAAAGGAACTTCACTCAAAGGCATTGCATTTCCAATTTCTGGTGCCACAGAAGCACCCGAAGAAACTTTCTGATCAACCTGTAAACCGTTCTGTGCGATCACATATCGTTTTTCACCATCAGCATACTCTAAAAGAGCAATAAATGCCGTTCTGTTTGGATCGTACTCAATAGATTTTACGGTCGCAAGCACATCTTGCTTATCCCTTTTAAAATCAATTACACGATACCTTCTCTTATGACCTCCACCTTTTTGGCGCATGGTCATCTTTCCTTGACTGTTTCTACCTCCGGACTTTTTTAACGGAGCAAGCAAGCTTTTCTCCGGCTTATCAGCAGTAATGGCGTCAAATCCGTTTACTACTCTAAAACGCTGTCCAGGAGTGATTGGTTTTAATTTTCTAACTGACATTTCTTGTCTTTATAGATTACTGTAAAAATCAATAATATCACCTTCCACAACATCAACTATTGCCTTCTTAACGGCATTTGTTTTACCATGCTGCACCCCAGTTTTTGTATATCTGGATTTTCTGGTGGGTCCGTAATTCATAGTACGCACCTTTTTAACCGAAACACCATAAGTAGCTTCAATTGCATCCTTTATCTGCAATTTATTTGCCTTAGGGTTAACTACGAAACCATAACGATTGTTCAACTCGCTATCAGCAGTCATTTTCTCCGTTATAATTGGTTTTATCAACACACTCATGATATTATTGTTTATTTAAATTCGATTCGATTCCTTCTAGAGAGCTCTCCAACAACACTACACTATTTGCATTAAGTATTTTGTAAGTGCTTAATTCTGAGTTAGTTATAACTTCAGACCCTTTGAAATTACGCGAAGACAAATATACACCTTTATTTGAATCACCCAACACAATCAAAGACTTTTTGTTTTCAATACCTAAAGTCTTTAAAACCTCGACAAAATCCTTAGTTCTAGGTGTATCAAAATCGAAATCCTCGACCACGATTATGGCATTATCCTTTGACTTTAATGTCAAGGCAGATTTTCTTGCCAAACGCTTAAGGTTTTTGTTCAATTTTTGGGTATAATCCTTAGGTCTAGGGCCAAATATTCTACCACCACCTCTAAAGATAGGCGACTTAATACTACCGGCTCTTGCCGTACCTGTACCTTTTTGCTTCTTTATCTTTCTAGTACTACCTGCTATTTCAGCTCTTTCCTTTGCTTTATGCGTACCTTGTCTTTGATGTGCCAAATATTGCTTAACATCCAAATAGACCGCATGCTCATTAGGCTCTATAGCGAAAACATCATCAGAAAGGTTTGCCTTTCTGCCTGTGTCTTTTCCTTTAATATCTAAAACTGCTATTTTCATTACCTCTACCTTTGTATCGTTACATAAGCGTTCTTATGGCCAGGAACACAACCTTTTACTACTAAAAGATTCTTTTCTGGAACTACTTTTAAAACCCTAAGGTTTTGAACCGTAACACGGTCAGACCCCATTCTACCGGCCATTTTCATACCCTTAAATACTCTTGCCGGATATGAAGCGGCACCAATTGAACCAGGAGCTCTAAGTCTATTATGCTGACCATGGGTTGCTTGACCCACACCACCAAAACCATGACGCTTAACTACACCTTGAAATCCTTTACCTTTAGAAGTACCTACAACATCGACAAATTCGCCTTCAACGAAAACATCCACACCAACAGTGTCCCCTAATTTAAACTCACCTTCAAAATCTCGGAATTCAACGACTTTTTTCTTAGGAGAAGCACCTGCCTTTTTAAAATGACCCGATTGAGCCTTATTAGCACGACTTTCTGCCTTGTCATCGAAACCAAGCTGAAGGGCACTATACCCGTCAACCTCTTCGGTTCTGACTTGGGTAACTACACATGGTCCAGCTTGTATAACGGTACATGGAATATTCTTCCCATTCTCGTCAAAAATACTGGTCATGCCTACTTTCTTTCCTATTAACCCAGACATACTTATTTATATTAATTATTACTATTAAATACTATTCAAAAAAATAGGGTCAAAATAATTTAACCCTAAATTATTTTTTTCCGTTTTTCCCTCGCCCGCAGCTTAGGACATGTCACCTATCATAACAAGACAGGTTAATTACTTACACCTTGATCTCTACTTCTACACCACTAGGAAGCTCAAGCTTCATAAGTGCATCAATAGTTTTAGATGAAGAGCTATAGATATCAAGTAATCTTTTATAAGAACTTAACTGAAACTGTTCTCTTGATTTTTTATTTACGTGCGGTGAACGCAATACCGTAATATAGCACACAACGCCTGGGCTATGATTAGTGCGGGGCAGAAATCCGACGGATTTCCAGCTACGCGCTAAGCTAAAGCTTTTGGTTTTGATTTGTTTTTTGTTTTGTCCAAAGCTAAATCCAACAGATTTAGCGACATTATAAATATACACAGACCTTGCGAATTAGACACAAGTCCGCATTAATTATAGGCTTTGTTGTAATCAGTAGCGACACGTTTGAGTAAGCACGAATCTTTGCGTTTTCTTATTTTCTCATCCGAGTGAAGTCCATCTGCACAACAGTTGCGTCTGAGTAAAGTCCGTTGGAGTTAGAAGTCCAGCGAAACGGTTACGTTTGAGTTAGGTCCATCCGCACATAACTATTTTTAAATACGAGTAATTGGTCCGCTATTTTTTTCTTAGTACAGATTTTGCTTAGAATCCTTTTTTCTTTATTGAACTGTTCTTCGACTTTTTTCAGTTCAATTTGTTTTTCGTCCTCGGTGAGTTTAATATTCCGTTTCAGAGAGTTTTTAAGTTTATTATATTTCTCTTTAATCGATATTAAGTGGTCATTTTGCCCCTCAGAATGTATTCTTGATTCTTGCATAATATTTTATTTGAGCTATTGATTACAACGGTCTCGTATAACCGTCAGTTACGGGTTAAATTAGCGATTATTTTCGGTTTAGCACTGTCGTTAGCAATTCCGAGTGGATTCGGACGTAGTCGAATCCGCCGTAATTGCGGTTATACATTGTTAGACACAGTATTTTTTCACATCGTTTTCTTTCCGTCATAATAAATATAGTGTAAAGCTCGAATTGCATTCACGCAATGGTTTCCCCAATGCGAGGTAAATCCAAATTTCAATTGCAAAGTCCGTCTTCGATAGCTTCATCAGTTCCGATTTGGTCAATTTTATACAGTTCTTCTTTTAAGTCAGCGTATATGTCCGCAACATCATCAACTAACCAGCCTTGTGTCGGTTCGTTTTCCTTTTCATAAGTTGGGTCAAAAACTTCCCAATAAAAACAGTCCTTTCCAAGTGAGGAAATCAAATTGACGTTCTGTTCTTTTAATTTCTCTCTCGTAGCAGTTTCAAATTCCGTTTTTTCACTTGAATGAATTAATTCAACCGATTTTAGAGAAAGTCCAGCATTATATAATTCGGTCAGTTTTTTATGAATTTCAGGATAAAATTCCTGTTCTTTTATTTCTTTGTTTTCAATCAGTTTAATAAATCCACGAGCGACTTTTAAGAAATCTTGAGTTTCTTTCGTTTCAAGTAATGATTTTATTTCTTTATTCAGATTTTGCATTCGTGGTCATATTGTGGCTAACGGTCTCGTATAACCGTCAGTTACGGGATTAAAGTTAATAATTTTCGGTTAAGAACTGGCGTTAGCAATTTCGAGTGGATTCGGACGTAGTCGAATCCGCCGTAATTGCGGTTATACATTGTTGCCAACAGTATTTTATTTTTTCCGATTATGAAATTCATTTAGGATTTTTTGCTTTTCCATTTTAGAGAGTCCAAAATCAACAATTAATTCAGGTCTAAAAGGTGGAATACGGTCGTCAATCATTAAAACATTTTGAACTAAATATTCTCCAATTTCTAATTTATCTCCTAAACAACCAGATTGATAGTAAACAGAATAAACCGTGTCTTTAATCGCATTTGAAATCAGTTCAGTTTTGTTTTTGAAATTCTTTTTTCTTAATAATCCCTCGTAAGCAATTGCTTTTATATTTCCGTTTGGAAATTCCGTTAGTTTTAGAAGTTCAGATTCAGTTGCGTTTTGCATAATCCATTTTCGGCTTTCAATTTCTTCAGGCATTGCTCTTCCATTTCCACCAATTCCGCTCGAAATAGATTGATATTTATAAACACTAATTGAATCTTGGATATTTTTTCAATTCCGTTCCAATTAAACGTCCAGCTTTTTTCGTAACCAGAAGTTAACACAGCAATAATTCCAATTCCGAGTATTGTCAGGATTGGAAATAAAATCGAAAATCGACTTCTTTTGTTTTTATTTCTGTGTTTTCTCATATTGTTGGCAACACATAAATATGTGTGATCATGGTTAACGATAAGAAAGATACAATTTTCTAATAAATGTAATAACCATGGTAGCGTAAATTGGTTAAGTCCATTGCGCAAAAAATATATCATTGTTGTATTTTTAGATTTGATATATTTTTTGCGCAACTATAATCTTATACCGTTTTCTATGAATAATGAAATTTACACGTTCTCGACAGATACCCACAGGGGTAAAAATGTAATCTTGATTTCATTTAA
>NZ_JAUKUC010000009.1:0-11746 GCF_030505015.1 Maribacter confluentis | reverse complement strand
TGGAAACGATACGCAATGCATCGATTATCAAGACCGGTAATCCGTTCATCCAAAATAGCCACTTTAGGTTCTAGCATGGCCATTTGAAAAATTTCGTTTCTTTTTTTCTCACCGCCAGAAAAACTTCATTAAACTACGCGACAAGAATTTACGGTCTATTTCCAATAATTCCGATTTTTCCCTGATCAACTTCAACATCTCCTTTGCAGCATATCTTCAAGACCTCTAGCCTTACGGATTCGTTAATGGCCGTTTTCATGAAATTGGTTACGGATACTCCAGGAATTTCTACCGGATATTGAAAAAAGAAAAAACACCTTTATGGGCTCTTTCTTCTGGCGACACGTCTTCCAAGTCCTCTCCATTTAATTCTATGGCACCTTCCGTTACCTCAAAATCCTCTTTACCCGCAATTACGGATGCCAAGGTACTTTTACCTGAGCCATTAGGACCCATAATAGCATGTACCTCACCCGCCTTAACTTCCAAGTTTATTCCTTTTAGTATTTCCTTATCCTCCACACTAGCGTGTAAGTTTGTAATTTTCAACATAATATGTTACTTTAAATATTCTGGTGCCTTAGGCATTTTATTAAAATCTTCTTTTGAATGTTGCATGTATACTTTGGCATTGTTCTCCTTTGCCAAAGCTTCAAAACTGGACATGCTATTTAATGTTTCCTCAACATCATAATTAAAAATAGGTACTCTTCTATGTGTTCTATTTTCATACAAATGATACAGATCGCCGGTTAATAGTAAAGGGCCGCTTTCAGGAAGGTCCAAATACAAAACCTGATGTCCCGGGGTATGTCCTGGCATAGATTTAATGACAACGGTACCGTCACCAAAAACGTCATAGTCACCAGTAAGCGGTTTTGTCTTGGTCAAATCCTTGATCGCATTATAAATATCTGCATTGTTCTTTTGGGTTTCCTCACTTGTGATAAAATCATATTCACTTTGTTGCACCAACCATGTAGCCTCTTTAAGGACATTGGCATGCCCACTATGATCAAAATGGGTATGGGACAAGGCTATAAAATCAATATCCGTTGGCACCATGCCAATACGTTTTAGTTGATTAACTATAGAGTCTTTTCTACTTACCGTAAATGCGCCGCTTGGGTCCGTGTACGGTTCGTCCATAGCGATTAAACTTTCAGGAAGTCCTGCATCCCACATGAGATTACCTTTAGGATGGCTAATAACATAGAACGGGTCTGCAAATTCCTTGGTCTGGCCATGATAGGTGGTGTCCTGAGAAAATAATTCCAGGTTATTGACCATAACAGTACCACCATTAAAAGTGTACAATTTCACCTCTGGCTTTACTACTTCTTGTGAAGTGATTTCAGCTTTAGTTTCGTTCTTATTTTCTTTGCAGCTAAATGCGAAAATCAGAACTATGATGATTAAAAAATTTCTCATTAGTGTATTTACTTTATCCAACAGATCCTTCTAAACTAATTTCCAAAAGTTTTTGAGCCTCCACGGCAAATTCCATTGGTAACTTATTCAACACTTCTTTACTGAACCCATTTACGATCAACGCTATTGCTTTTTCCGTATCAATACCTCTTTGGTTGCAATAAAATATTTGGTCCTCACCAATCTTACTGGTTGTGGCCTCGTGCTCTATCATTGCCGATTTATTCTTGGCCTCAATATAAGGGAATGTGTGTGCCCCACATTCATTGCCCATTAAAAGGGAATCGCACTGCGAAAAATTACGCGCACCTTCCGCTCGGCTATTCACCTGTACCAACCCACGATAACTGTTTTGAGATTTTCCGGCAGAAATACCTTTAGAGATAATGGTACTTTTGGTGTTCTTTCCAATATGGACCATTTTGGTACCTGTATCTGCCTGTTGGTAATTATTGGTTACAGCAATAGAATAAAATTCCCCTATGGAATTATCTCCTTTTAAGATACAGGAAGGATATTTCCAGGTAACGGCAGATCCTGTTTCTACCTGTGTCCATGAAACTTTGGCGTTTTTCTCACACAATGCTCTTTTGGTCACAAAATTATAGACCCCTCCTTTACCGTCCTTGCCTCCCGGGAACCAATTTTGAACCGTAGAATATTTTATTTCCGCACCGTCCAAGGCAATTAATTCTACCACGGCGGCATGTAGTTGGTTTTCATCTCTAGATGGTGCAGTACACCCTTCTAAGTAACTTACATAACTATCTTCATCTGCAATGACCAATGTACGTTCAAATTGGCCGGTACCTGCTTGGTTGATTCTAAAATAGGTAGAAAGTTCCATTGGACAGCGAACGCCTTTAGGAATGTAACAGAAACTACCATCAGAAAAAACAGCGGAGTTCAAAGCCGCATAAAAATTATCTCTTTTTGGCACTACAGAACCAATGTATTTTTTTACCAGTTCAGGGTGTTCCTTAATGGCTTCCGATATGGAGCAGAATATAATTCCTTTTTCCGCCAAGGTCTTTTTAAACGTGGTGGCAACCGAAACCGAATCCATAACAATGTCTACCGCAACATTCTGTAGTTTCTTTTGTTCGTCTACAGAAATCCCAAGTTTCTTGTACATCTCCAACAATTCCGGATCAACATCATCCAAAGTTTTGTTGGGATCTGCCTTTTTAGGGGCGGAATAATATGAAATTGCCTGAAAATCGGGTTTTGTATAATGTACATTTGCCCATTCTGGCTCAGCCATTTCCTTCCAATATTTAAAAGCCTCTAAACGCCAAAGCGTCATCCATTCCGGCTCCTCCTTTTTCTTGGATATGGCAATAACGATTTCTTCGCTCAAACCATTTGGAAACGTTTCAGATTCTATATCGGTGTAGAAACCATATTCATACTCTTTGGTTTCCAATTCTTTCTTTAATTCTTCTTCTGTATATGCCATATATTCATAGTTAATAAGTTAAAAGTTGACGAGTTAAAACTAACCATATCTCTTCTTAACATATTTAATATAGTTTGCTAGCTGCTTTGAAATTATCGCAATTTGTTCTCTATACTCTATTAATTCTCTTTTTTCAAAATATCCTGTTTAATCCATTATATAAAAAGGATTCTACAACTAGTTGGAAAATCCCTAAGCAACATATAAGGCTGACTGTCAAGCAATTTAAAGATATCCCCTATAAACGCTTTTGATAATTTGTATACTTCTAAATTTTCAAAAGAACTATACATAACAACCTTTGCCTATTTCCTTTTTCTCGTTTTACTTTATACTATAATGAAAAACTTTCACCACAACCACATGTTCTTTGTGCATTGGGATTGTTAAAGACGAAACCCTTACCGTTAAGTCCACCAGAATATTCCAATACTGTACCTACTAAGTATAAAAAACTTTTTTTATCTACAATGATACGTACATCGTTATCTTCAAAAACCTTATCAGCTTCATCTTTTTTATTATCAAAATTCAATTCATAAGACAATCCACTACATCCGCCGCTCTTAACACCCACACGCACATAATCCTTGGTCGCGTCAAAACCTTCCTCTGTCATAAGGTTGATGACTTTCCTTTTAGCCGTTTCTGATACCTGAATCATAATTAACTGGATTTAATCTAAATAGTTTACAAATATACGTCATAAGTAGGTTTTTTCCATAGAACCTAACATTATTATAACGTATATCAACATAGGAGAATCCTATAAGAATATCTGGTGTGTTTTATTTGATTTTTAAAAGGATCAGGTCTGATTTACCTTTAAGGATAAGGGGGTTAAAATCGGCACTTGATGATTCCCCCACAACGAAAACGCTCCCATCTGGGTTTTCCATTAGGTCAAAACCAAAATCAAGTCCGGAACCGCCATAAGATTGCTGCCAAACAAGATTACCGGTTTGGTTGGTCTTTACCAACCAAATATCATTTTCCCCCATATTGTTAGAGGCATCATAATCATTGCTTTTAGTGTTTCCGGCAATTAAAAATCCGCCATCCATACTTTCTACGACCGCCTGTGCCAGATCAAACTTGCTGCCACCATAGGTCTGCTCCCATTCCAAATTGCCATTTTCATCCAATTTGATCATCCACATATCAGATTCACCGTGGTTATTTAAAATATCGCCATTAGTACTAAACGTATTGCCTACGACCACAAAACCGCCATCCGTAGTTTTGGCAATATCATAGGAAACCTCAATACCTTCCCCACCAAAAGATTGTTCCCAGACCAGGTTACCAAACGCATCTACCTTTACGACCCAAAAATCATAGCTACCATTGGTGCTGCTAATATCATAATCGTCACTTTCGGTAAAACCGGCCATGACAAAACCACCGTCATTTGCCTGTACCACACTATGCGCACGATCATTGTTGGTTCCTCCAAAATAACCGCGCCATTGCACACTGCCCTCTTCATCTATCTTGGTGCCCCAAAATTCACCTACACCATGACTCGTTAAGGTATTGCCTTTTTCAATATTACCGTCTGCACGTGCCGATGTAATATCCAAAAATCCTGTGAAAAAATACCCTCCCTGAGATGCCTCAAGAATATCGTAGGAATGGTCATGTCCAGAAAAGCCGTAACTACTTTCCCACTCCAAATTGCCCTGTGCATTCAACTTCACGATCCAATTGTCATGAAATCCTTCATTATTAGTGGCGTCGCCGTCACTGCTCATTGCATAACCGGTTAAAATAAACCCGCCATCACTGGTCTGTGCCAAACTTTGCCCAATATCATCTTTGCTGCCCCCATAGGTTTTGTTCCATTGTAAATTTGCATCGCGGTCAAACTTTAAGAGCCAATAATCATTTTCTTCAATGGTTTTGGTATCAATATCACCATTTATACTGCCTGTATATCCAATAATTGCAAAGCCGCCATCATTGGTCTTTATAATGGCCTGAGCACTTTCAACACTACTACCGCCAAAATTTCTAACCCATTCCAATTCTCCCTTGAACGAAGATTCCAAAGTATTGAACGTTACTTCCGCTTCTTCCTTTGCGCAAGAAAAATAAAGCATAATAGAGATTATAAGTGCCGTTTTACGCATATTCAATCAGATTTTTTAATGATAAATATTCCGCCATCAATATCACTGACAATAACATTTCCACTTTCAAAATAGGGATAAACACTCCACACACCAGAAAACTGGGTGTTATCATTTGCCGGGTAGGTATCAAAAAAAGCCTCTTCAGTAATTACCTTGTCCCCTATATTGGTTATGTTCAACACACGGACTCCGGCAGTGTAATTAGCTAGAAAAAATTCGTTCCCCAAAACATATCCATTATGGTCTATAGCACTTGTAGGACCTAAATAGGTGTGGTGCAAAACAGGATTTTCCAAGTCCGCCATATCAAAAATCAAAGTTCTGGTGTTAAAACCTTGACGGATTTCATCCAATTCATCTCCTAAAATAAAATACCGCTGGTCATCTGTAAACCACCCTTGGTGGGTATAACCAATATTTGGGTAAGGCAAAGTAGCCAATGTCAAAGGGGAATTTTTATTACTAATATCTACTATAACAACTTGATCTTCATTAGCCCCAACAAATAGTTCCGCACCTTGATAGTCAGTATCTGGACCACTGTACGTAATGACCTGTGCATCATGAGTATACCCGTTAACACCCCACCCACCGGCCGCCAGAGGGGCAATTGGATTTTGAAGATCAAGAAAATGTACGCCACCATTGTAGTCATCGTCCCTATCTGTACCCACAGGATAGGCAAATCCAGAGGAGGGATTGATTACAATATTATGAGCATTACCAATACCGGTATAATTACCATCTGCAATAAACGTTAAGGGAAGATTATTTACTCCCCTAAGTTTTTTAAGGTCGAACACTTGAACACCATGATTATCGGCTTCGGCAACGATGTAGGCATAATCTCCATAAACCTTTACATCTCTCCAAGAACTTGCACTGGTAGCAGTGGGCAATTTTCCCAGAAAAGTTGGGTTTTCGGCATCCGTAATATCTATAAAAGCTGTACCATTATCCAAACCCATAATTGCGTATTCCTTTCCTGTCTCAATATCTGTCCACCCCCAAATATCATTGCCCGAAGCCGCCTGCATCGTTTCCAAGCTAATATTGGCCAAAAAATCATACCCATTACAAGGGTATATTCCTGCCATACCGTTTTCACAAGGCATGGATACAGAAGTAACAACATCGGGTACATTATTCTGAATAGAATCATTATCAGAAGAGCACCCAAAAATCCCAAAAAATGTTAAAAGATAAAGAACCTTTTTCATGCAATTAATTTAAAATCAATACTTAAAGATACTAATTGCATTTTATGAAAAATCATAAAACTGAATTGAGGTCCATATTATTGCCATAATTAAATTATCTTGATGATCAAATCAACTATCAATAAAACAAGTTTACCTTATGTCAAACAAAAAGACACACATTAAAAAAAGTTCGCGCAGAAAATTCATGAAAAACACCGGTATGGCCGCAGCCGGATTTATGATCGTCCCTAGACATGTATTGGGCGGAACGGGGTTTATTGCGCCAAGTGATAAACTGAATATAGCCGGTATTGGCGCAGGTGGCAAAGGACAAAGTGATATTGCTTCGTTTGCAGAAAGTCCAAATGTCAATATTGTATCATTATGCGATGTAGATGATAGACAGGCCGTTAAATCCAGAGAAGCTTTTCCCAAGGCCAGTTACTATAATGATTTTAGGGAAATGTTAGAGAAGGAAAGCAGTAATATTGATGCCGTTTCCGTTTCTACGCCAGACCATAACCATGCGGTGGCAGCATACCAAGCAATGGCAATGGGCAAGCATGTATATGTTCAAAAACCGTTGACCCATGATATTTGGGAAGCCAGAATGCTTACCGAAGCTGCAAAAAAATTCAAAGTGGTAACCCAAATGGGAAACCAGGGCGGTTCTGGAGATGGGGTCCGTAAAATGAAGGAGATTTACGATACAGGTATTATAGGTGATGTCCATACCGTAAAATGTTGGACCAATAGGGCAATTTGGCCCCAAGCGTTGCAGACACCTACCAAAAAAGATAGGATACCTAAAGGTCTAAACTGGGACCTTTGGCTTGGCACTGCGGCAATGCGCGATTATAATGATGCGTATTTACCGTTTGATTGGAGAGGGTGGTCGGATTTTGGAACGGGTGCCTTAGGTGATATGGCATGCCATATCATGGACCCCGTTTATAGAATTTTACCTATTCTTTATCCGGATACCGTAGAGTGCAGTGTATCGGATTCGTTCAAAGGGAATTTTGAATACAAGGATTATCCAAAAAGTTTTCCGAATTCCAGTAAAATCCATCTTAGCTATCCAAGAACCGATGGCAAAGGCAAAATAAAGGTTACTTGGATGGATGGCGGACTTCTTCCTGAGCGCCCAGAGGAACTAGGGGATGATGAAGCCTTAGGAAATTGGGATGGCGGCGTGCTATTTATAGGTACTAAAGGAAAACTAATGGCAGATTGTTATGGTGCCAACCCAAGGTTATTGCCATTAAGTCTCAACGAACAGTTTGAAGTAGAGCAAACCATTGCCCGTGTACCGGAAGGCCATTATTTACAATGGGTAAATGCATGTATGGCAGGGTATGGCAATGCAGAAACCAGCTCCTCCTTTGACTATGCCGGTCCGTTTACGGAAAGTATTTTAATTGGTAATTTAGCATTGAAATCATACTTTGAAGTAGACCCTACCGTGGAAAACCAAAGCTTTTGGGGCGGAGGCAAGCAATATTATGGCAGAAAACGCTTACAGTGGGATGCAGCAAATATGAAGATCACCAATTTTGAACCGGCCAATAAATATGTAAAAAGAACCTATAGGGAAGGGTACTCCTTAGGCTAGACCGTTAATTTGCATCTAATTGATTTTAATAATGAACCGGGGCACAAATGCCCCGGTTATTTTTGGTTTTTATCTTGTATTTACTTCTTAAATTTGCAGCATGCTAGAAAACAAAGACCAAGAAAGAACATCACTGGAAAAATTAGGGGAATTTGGCTTAATTGAACATCTTACCAAGGATTTCAAGATTTCCCGGAAGTCAACCATTAAGGGTATAGGCGATGATGCTACCGTGTTAGATTTCAAGGACAAAAAAACGGTGATCAGTACCGATCTATTAATTGAAGGTGTGCATTTTGACCTCAGCTATATGCCATTAAAACATTTAGGGTATAAAGCGGTCATGGTAAATTTATCCGATATCTATGCAATGAACGCAACGGCTACACAAATAACCGTATCCATTGCGGTGTCCAATAGATTTCCTTTAGAAGCCCTGGAAGAATTATATTCCGGTATTGCCACGGCCTGTAAAATGTACAATGTAGATCTAGTGGGCGGGGATACCACGTCTTCAAAGACAGGGTTGCTCATTAGTGTAACGGCCATAGGAGAAGCGGAAGAATCTAGCCTTGCCTACCGCTCCGGTGCCAAACCTAATGACCTTTTGGTCGTAACGGGAGATTTAGGTGCAGCCTATATGGGACTACAGGTCTTAGAACGGGAAAAAGAAGTATTTAAGGTAAACCCCAATAGCCAACCCGATCTAGAGCCCTATTCTTATATTGTTGAACGGCAGTTAAAGCCTGAAGCACGAAAAGATATTCCAGATCTCCTTAAAAAATTAAAGGTTCATCCTACCAGCATGATCGATATTAGCGACGGACTATCATCTGAAATATTGCATTTAAGCAAAAGTAGTGGCCTAGGTATAGATTTATATGAAGATAAGATTCCACTTGACCCAACTGTAATATCTGCCTGTGAGGAATTTAAAATGGATAGTACCTTGGTAGCCTTAAGTGGAGGCGAAGATTATGAATTGCTGTTTACCATAGACCAAAAAGAATTCCCAAAAATAAAGGGCAATCCTAATTTTACCGTTGTGGGGCATACTACGGGAGAAAATGAAGGTGCTTTCTTAATTTCCAGGAATAATACAAAAATTCCATTGACCGCTCAGGGCTGGAACTCTTTTGCGTAAAATAATGCTATGCTACTTGTTGTGTAGCGGTATGCCTTCTTTGGTAAATACGCTCTAATGTCCTATTGATATCCTGTAATTCTGGAGTTAAACTAGAAAGGTTGCCACTTACATCTGTAGTAACTTGTTTTTGGCAATGAATACACTTGTACTCTTTAATGTGGGAGGTTACTTTTTTAGAAATGGAGTAATGATGGCCGAAAATGTTGCAGAATAATTTTTTCATGCTGTAGGTTTTTTGGTGCAAAGGTTACAATCTGGGTAATCTAAAATATGCGGTTTATAATTAGGTTTACTAGTAAGAAATTGACATAAGTTTAATTTCTTAATGTTAATGTACTGTATATTAAAGAACTGTACCACTATTTGTTGTGAGTCTGACCTATCCTGTTGTCAACCTTCTTTTTTTTGGTGTCTTGAATCATCAAAATCCTTGGCAGGTCTGTTATTTAATAAACTTTCACTTAAATTGCATCTATGTTTAAAAAGAAGGAAACCCTTGTAACCGCCTTTGCCCTATTCTCCCTTTTTTTTGGGGCGGGCAACCTAATTTTACCCCCATTATTGGGCTTTAATTCTGGAAATCAATGGCTCATAGTAACTATAGGTTTTGGATTATCTGCCGTAGTGATACCCGTATTAGGTATTTTGGCACATGCAAAATTACAGGGAACACTTATAGATTTTGGCAATAAGGTGTCACCTTTGTTCAGCTTGATCTATGCATTTTTCATTTATGCAATTGCGATAGCCCTCCCTAGTCCCAGAACAGCTTCCGTTACACACGAAATGGCTATACAGCCCTATTGGGAAATTTCTTCTTGGTATACCAGTAGTATTTATTTTGGCCTGGTCTTACTATTTGCTTTAAACCGTTCCAAAATTTTGAACATACTGGGCAAGATTTTAACCCCTGCAATAATCATTATCTTGCTATTGGTCATTGGAATAACGGTTTTTTCATTTCCGTTTGAATTTGGAAGCACAACAATTGAAAGCCCCTTTACCAACGGTATTTTGGAAGGCTACCAAACCTTTGATGCCATTGGCGCCGTAGTCGTTGGTGGGGTCATTATCATATCTATCAATCTAAAATATGTTGATGCAAGGTATGATGAAAAGAAAACATTGATTATGAACGCTGCCTGGTTTGCCGGTTTATCGCTGTTCTTGATTTATATGGGTTTAATTCTTTCCGGGGCATTGTCACATACGGTTTTTAACGTGGAGACCACTAGGACAGAAATCTTATCTGGCCTTGCAAAACAGAGTTTGGGGAATATTGGCAATTTGTTCTTGAGTATATTGGTTGGTTTGGCGTGCTTTACCACAGCGGTAGGTATAGTGACCGGCACGGCAGATTATGTAGCATCAAGGTTTAAGGAATCTAAAACGGCTTATATCCTTATGGCAATTATTGGTAGTGTGTTGGGGGTGCTCATGGGTCAGTTTAACGTTGGGTATATCATTGCGGTTGCCGTACCCTCATTAATGTTCATTTATCCATTGACCATAATCCTAATTCTTTTAAATATATTCCCTGATAAATATGCTACACCTTTGGTCTTCAAAATGGTGGCGGTTACCACTATCCTATTTAGTATACCTGATTTCTTGGGTAGTATAAGTGCATTAGCACCAGCAGCAGATACATTTTCATGGATTCCCCTGCAGCAATATAGTTTGGGCTGGGTTTTGCCAGCACTTTTGGTATTTGTCCTGACCAATATTTTAGCCAGAACAAATACAAATTAAAGCGAATTTCTAAAACTCTATTTCCAAACTAATAGGACAATGGTCACTACCCAAAATCTGATCATGTATCTCTGCAGATTTCACTTTGTCCCAAATAGATTCGCTGACTAAAAAATAGTCTAAGCGCCAACCAACATTTCTCCCTCTTGCACCACCGCGCATACTCCAAAAAGGTATACTTATTAAACGTGGTAGGATGCAATTTTCTAAAACTATCCACTAGATTGAGTTCTTCAACATATGGTCAAATCCGTCTATTTCCACTTGGGTAAACCAGATGTTTTATTGTAATTGCTTTTGGGTTTGCCAAATCGTTTGCGGTATGTGCCACATTAAAATCTCCTGTAATGATTAAAGGTTTGGTCGATGAAAGTCCTTTAAGGAGATTGCCAAACCATTGACAAGCCGAACATAACGGGTGAGGCACCAACCTGATAAACTTTCCTAATTTTAAAACTCGGCCAGTATTTGTAATATCCCCGCAATAATTACGGTTGCGAACACATAGTTTAAAATAGTTTCTGGCGCTATACCCGAAAGTTTCTCTTTATTCAAGTATTAAACCAATGAATACGACAGCAACTGCTCCGTTGCACCCGAAATCATACCCGGTCTACCACCAAAAATTGAGGTAATCAATGCCAGAACAAAAGCGGCATATAAACCGGTTAAGGGAGAAAACCCTGGTATTAATGCAAATGCTATTGCTTCTGGCACCAAGGCCAACGCTACGGTAAGTCCAGATAAAATTTCTGTCTTATAATCTACCTTTTGATTAAATCAAATAAATTGAAAATCTTCGCCATGTATCAAAACCTTTAAAGGGCGCAAAATAGTAAATATTTACCGGCCCTGCCACAAACATGTAGATTATTACCAAATTATCTGTTTACCAGTCCTTTAATCCCAATAACTTCTCTCCCAAAGGAGATAATTTGGCAGTATCGTATTTGGTTTGTTCCCAATTACGGGGATCACCAGAAAAGCATAGCCTTCCGGTGCAAT
>NZ_JAUKUC010000008.1:0-14654 GCF_030505015.1 Maribacter confluentis | reverse complement strand
TGAAGCCAACGAAGGTCATGAAGTCGCATAAAAAAGTTGAAGATGAAAAAAACAGCATTTATAACGGGAGCTACCAGGGTATAGGTAAAAGCAACCGCCGTACTTTTTGCCAAAAATGGAATAAACTTGGTAATCTGCGGTAGGCGTCAAGAGCGGTTGGACCAACTTAAAAATGAATTGGAAAAAGAAGTCGATATCCATACCTTAAATTTTGATATAAGGGATAAAACCATGGTTAACAAGGGAATAGATGGCTTGCCGGAAGAATTTTCCCAAATAGATATTCTTATCAATAATGCAGGAAATGCGCATGGGTTAGACCCCGTTCATGAAGGGAATCTAGAAGATTGGGATGCCATGTTGGATATAAACGTAAAAGGCTTATTGTATGTTTCCAAGGCACTTATACCACAGATGGTACAGAGAAAATCCGGGCACATTATCAACATAGGATCCACCGCCGGAAAGGAAGTATACCCTAAAGGAAATGTTTATTGTGCAAGCAAACATGCCGTAGACGCCATAAACCAAGGCATGAGAATAGACCTTAACCCATTTGGAATTAGGGTTGGGGCCATAAACCTGGTTTGGTGGAAACGGAGTTCAGTAATGTGCGCTTTAAGGGAGATGATGATCGTGCGGATAATGTATATAAAGGTTTTCAGCCACTAAATCCGGAAGATATTGCGGACATTATCCATTTTGTGGTAACAAGACCCTATCATGTAAATATTGCAGATTTAATTGTCATGCCCACGGCACAGGCATCCAGTACCATTGTAAATAAATCTTAGGTATTGAAAACATTATAACAAATGATTAATAAACGCCTATTGGTTAAAAACTTGCTCGCCCATAACGACGAGAATAGTTTTTACGATAAAAAGCGTTTTATATCCATTGGGGAAAAAGAGGGAAAGGCAAAATTTTTAAAGCATGTCTGTGCTTTGGCCAATAGCAATCCTTCCAATAATTCTTTTATAGTAATAGGTGTAGAGGATGAGGACAATAATATTGTTGGGGTAGATTTTTTTGATGATAGTAAAATCCAAAATCTGGTCAATGCATATTTAAACAACCCTCCCTTGATCTCATATGAGAATATACCGTTTCCGCATTTGCCGGACGGCAAGGTTGTAGGGTTGGTCACCATAAAATCCATAGGTAAGGTATGTTCCCTAAGAAAGACCATCTGGAAATATTACGCAGGTTCTGTATTTTTTAGGGAAGGGAGCATTAGTTTGCCAAAAGCGTATGATATAGAACTTAAGGAAATAAATAATGAGGCTGTCGCTACCATAGAGCAACATGCAAAGAACAATATAAAATTAACCTTAGACGGAGTAATTGATTTTTTAAACAATAGGCATAAAGATTTAGAAAGTGATTATAAGGTTTTTAAAGAGCAATTTGTAGTTTGTTGGGCCGGCAATAAAAAAGTAGTGAACGGGGAAACCTTTTATTATAGGGTAGATATTGAATTGATTAACGAACAGGTGAAATTGTTCTACTCTAATTTAGATGAGGTAAAAATCAGTATTGATGAAAATTCATTTACAACAATAGAATTTGTGCAATTGGGACTAGGGGCCAAACAAAAATATTATCCATTAGAAAAAGTGGTAATTAATTTTAATGAAAATGGCACTTATCAAATTAACAGTGATTTGCTTTTTAATCCGCCTAAATACAATCAAAAGAAACTGGGGAAATTTATAAAAACAATAATTTAATTATAGAGAAGGCCAAAGCTAACATTGCATTTAGTCCTATGGAGGTCAAAGTTTAAAATATTTGGCAGATACTTATCTTATTTGTTATTTAAATGGATTTGAACAGGCCAAGGAACAGATGGAAATAGCAAGGGGGCTTTTAAAACATGCCTACCCCAAGGTTAATACCTCAATAAAAGAGGCACTGAGAATACTTAGGAAGGTTAGGTACAATTAAAATTCCATGATATAAAAACCACTTTTTGGTCTATAAGTTAGAATTTTATTTGTGGTATACTGATGTTTTAATATGGCTTCATCAAAACCATAGTGACCAAACAATTTACAAATAGAAAGGTTGCCCAAATGCATTTTTTTAATGAATAGGTATTCGTTATTATTTAACGACCATTAACTATTTTTAATCCACAGTTGTTGAAAAGGTTTTAAGGGCAGCTCGTTATTTATAAGCTCAAGAGGATGATCGGTTAGAAGATCAATAGTCGTATTACCAGTTTGAATGCCAATGGAATGCAGCCAGCCAATATCTAATTTTTCCGTTACCTCGTTAAAATTTGAAAGGATATAGATGTTGCATTCACCCTCTGTACGTTCGTAAACGAATATATGCGGATTGGGACATCCATATATTTTAAGGTTATTGGTGTCTTTGAAGACAGTATGATCTTTCCTTATACGGATCATATTTTTTAATCCTTTAAATATAATTGTTGGGGGGCTATCTGATGTTTTGTTCAATGTGGAAATAGTATTCCAATCTTGAAGTGGCCTATTCACCCAACGGTTATCGTTTACATGATCGGCATCTTGCTCAAAAGTATAGTCGTTCAAGGTGCCTATTTCATCCCCGGCGTAGATCATAGGTATGCCGCCAATCGTTAAGATGATACCGTGCATCATTAATATTTTGGCAATGGCGTAATCAATTATGTTTTTGTTATTTTGTGCCAATGCGGTTTCAAGACCCAAAAGGGATGCGGCACTACCGGTAATTCTTCCGTCTCCATTTTTAGGATTGTACATAAACATTAATCCTTTGGCAGGTGACCATGCCAATTTACCACAATAGTAATTTAATAAAAACTCTTTGTGTACCCTTGGGTCCCAACCCATAGAGGCTATAAAATTATCGTCATATCCAAGACCGATATCATCATGGCACCTAATATAATTTATCCAAGTAGCGTCTTTGGGTTTGGTTGGTATCTCGGTTAAGCTCTTTAGCATGAGAGATGCCTGTTTGGTTGCAATGGAGTTCCACAGTAACGCCATCAAAGAAGCATTATAGGCAATTTCACATTCATTGCCCTCTAACATTCCTTCGCCAAAATACTTGAGAATGTTTCTTGGGGCTACAATGGCCTCGGCCAAAAGTATTACTCCTGGCGCAATAACCTGAAGGCACATTCTAAAAAGGGAGATTAAGGCGTGGGCCTCCGGTAAGTTCTGTGATTGGGTGCGAGCTTTTTCCATAGAAAGGCCAAGGCATCAAAACGGATTACGTCAACGCCCAAATTGGCCAAGGACATTAAGTTGGCCAACATTTCTATAAAAACTTCGGGTTTCTATAGTTTAGATCCCATTGGTAATGATTAAAACAGGTCATTACCCATTTTTCCATTTCTTTGTTATAGGTAAAATTGCCCGGTGCAGACTGTGGAAAGATTTCGGGGAGCGTTTTTTCAAATTCATCTGGAATATGGCGTGTTGGGTATGTGTAATAATACCCTTGATATTTAGCATTGCCCGCTTTTGCTTTTTTGGCCCATTCAAACTCATCGCTCGTATGGTTGACCACAAAATCCAGCATTAGGAAAATTCCTTTTTTACGGGCATTTTTGGTCAAGGCAACAAACTCGTCCTTAGTGCCATATCTGGGGTCTATTTCATGATAGCTGTTTACTGCATACCCACCGTCATTTTCCCCGGCTGGCCTGGTGGTTACAGGCATTAAGTGTAAAAAATTGATTCCTAAATCTTTGAAATAGGGCAATTTTTCATTTAGACCGCTAATGTTTTTGTTAAAACGGTCCACATAAAGTTGCATGCCGACCATTTGTTCGCTCTGGTACCAGTTACCCGCCCTTAAGCGTTCAATATCTTGTTGTTGTAACGCCAAGGAACGTTGACCGTAAAGAGTTTCAAGCTGTTCAATGAGCACATAGAACTGATCTACATATTCCTTTTCGTTATAAAGTGAAAAAAACAAAGATTTTATTAATGAGAGATTGGTTGCCAGCCTCAGGTCAAAATAGGTTTTGAGCTGTTGTGCATCATCTATCTTTGGTTCTTTGGAAACCAAATAACGATGTAGTTCCGCTTGGTTCATTTTAAGCGTCTAGTTGTTGCATAGTTGGCAAAGATTCTATGGCTCCAAAATTGGTCGTGGTAATAGCACCCGCTTTATTGGCTTTGGTTACCATATTGGTAAGTACCTCTTCATTATCCAATAATGTTTCAATAGTAGGATATTTGGCAATTTGATACAATAGGCAGCCTATGAAGGCATCACCTGCACCCGTAGTATCTTTGGGGGTTACAGTAATACTCGCTATATTTTTTTGAAATTTTTTAGTACTCAACCAGGTCCCTTCACTTCCTAAGGTCACTACTATGATTTCCGTTCCCATTTCATGTAAAACTTCACAGGCTTCCTCTACGTTCTCTTTACTGGAAAGCAATAGTGCTTCTTCCAAACTAAATTTACATAATTGTGATTTTTCTATGAAAGTTTCGCACTTACGTTTGATACATCCACCTTGTTTTTCCATAGGTCAACCCTATAATTGGGGTCAAAAACTTATAAATGCGTTTTTGGTAAGGCCGTCAAATAAATATCTGCTATATGCTTCTTCTAAAGTGCCGCCCAATAATGCGGTAGCGGCTCCAAAATGCACAATGTTGTGCTCAAAATAAGTTTTAAGGGAGGAGTCATAAACCAGTTCCCTGTCTGCCCCTCTACTGAAAACAAAATCCCTTTCACCATCCTCGTCCAATGAAACAAAGGCCAAGGTCGTAAAGATGTCAGATTCTTGGGCATGGATATATCTACCTTTTCATCCTCTAATATCCTTAAAAGAAATTTTCCAAAAGGGTCGTTTCCTACACAGCCTATAAAGAAGCTGTCACCTCCTAATTTACTGATGGCACAAGCCACATTTGCCGGTGCTCCGCCTGCTTTTTTTGTGAATTCATTTGCTTTAGATAAATCGCTCCCCTGATTTTCGGCAACAAAATCAATCAATAATTCCCCAATACAAAATATCTTTTTCATAAATCTAGACCGTAATTAGAAATTCTAATTTAATTAGAAAATATACCTATTTCCTAAAAATTCTTAATGAAATAATAAAATACCACTATGGGCAGCATTATTAACGATTATTATTCCGTGATATTTTGGCTCTGCTCTTGAAATGCATATCTTGAATTGCACAAAACAAAATTAGCTGACCATGAGCATATTCGATGAAATTAAAAAAAAACTTAGTCACGAATTTATAGATATAATAGAGTGGCTAGATGTTAACAATGAAACAATAGTCCATCGTTTTGAGCGCTATCAGAACGAAATTAAAAATAACGCACAATTAATTGTTCGTGAAGGGCAAGTGGCGGTATTTATTAATGAGGGGCAATTGGCAGATGTGTTTAAACCTGGCACCTATACATTGAACACTAAAAACCTGCCTATTCTTACCACACTAAAAGGTTGGAAATATGGTTTTGATAGTCCGTTCAAGGCTGAGGTATACTTTGTTAATACAAGACTTTTTACTGATGAGAAGTGGGGAACCAAAAACCCTTTCATGCTAAGTGACGACAGGTTTGGGTTGGTAGAGATCGGGCTTTTGGGACTTATAGCTTTAGAATAAATGATCCAGGAAAATTTGTGATCGATGTGGTGGGTACAGATGGTAATTTTACCAACTATGAAGTCAATGAGCACTTAAAAAGTTTGATCGTAACCCGTTTTTAACCGATACCGTAGGCGAGGCAAACCTTCCTATAGAACTATATGCTGCAAATACTAGTGAATTGTCGGAAACTTGCCAAGAGGTCATGCAACCAGAATTTAATAGGGTAGGTATAGAATTGGAAAAATTCTATATTGAAAATGTTTCCATGCCGGAAGAACTTAAAAAGGAAATATTTGAATATAGTAGGTTAGATAAGTTGGATATGGGCAAGTTGGCTCAGTTCAAGGCGGCCAAAGCAATGGAGCTCGCTGCAAAAAATGAAGGTGGTACCGCCGGTGCGGGTATGGGCATGGGTATGGGTTTTGTATTGGCGCAACAGATGGGCGGTATGATGGGGCAACCTAGTGGACAACCTTTTGGTGGGCAACAGGTACAACCGCCAAGTCCACCACCAATACCGGTTGCCGTAGGATATTTTTATGCCGTTGGTGGCAGCAATCCGGTCCGGTACCTATAGATAAATTAAAGGAATTGTTTGCTAGTAGGACTATCAATAGAGATTCTCTTATTGGAAACAGGGAATGGAACAATGGGCACCATTAAAGGAAATAGAGGAGCTTAAATCATTTTTAGGAGAAATACCCCGCCACCTTTACCCTCCGCCTAAACAAGATTATAAGTAGGTCACTACCCTTTAACCACAAGGGAATTTACTATGGACGAAATTCAAAAGTCAGAATACAAAAAAGCATGTGCCAATTGTGGGGCAGAGTTAAAGTTTAAACCTGGTTCGCATCAGTTAACTTGTGATTATTGTGGGTACGAGGAGTTTATAGAACAATCCAAAAGCAGTTTGAGGAGCTTGAACTGGAACACTATTTACGGATAGTTGGGGAAAATGCATATACCCAGACGATTGAACTGCTACATTGTAAAAATTGTGGTGCAAACCAACATGTAGAAGAAAATTACAAATCGTTACAATGTGTGTATTGTAGTGAACCTTTAATACGTGAAGATGTAGAAAAAGAAGGATGGATATTGCCCGGAGCCCTAGTACCTTTTCAGTTAGATGCAAGAAAAGCCCAGACAGTGTTCAGGAATTGGGTAGCAAAACTTTGGTTTGCCCCAATAAATTAAAAAGGGCCGCATTGGATCCAGAAGGGTTACATGGCCTTTATGTGCCCTATTGGACTTTTGATGCCAATTTAAAAGCATCCTATCAAGGGCAGCGTGGAGATTATTATTATGAAACGCAAACCTATAACAGTAATAAAGGTAAAAGGACAAGGCAGGTAAGAAAAACCAAATGGACATATGTTTCCGGTAATATCAGTGGCTTTGTAGATGATATTCTTATAAACGCATCAGAAAAAAAACAAAGGGAAATTCCACCAAAAGTAGGCCATTGGAATTTAAAGGAATTAGTGGCATTCAATTCAAAATATTTATGAAAATAAAGAAGCAATACCTAATGCTAACTTAATCGCTAATTTTAACAACTTTGACCTAGAACCGTTCAGTCCATTGGGTGAGGGGGTCATAGATCATATTAGAGGGGATATTGACGGTAGGGTCAGGATTACGGGTAGTGTGGATAATCCAAATTTTGATGGCCTGTTAACCTTGGATAATGCGGGTATTGCTGTGCCGTATCTTAATGTAGATTATAGTTTTGCGCCCAGGTCCCGCGTAGTACTTGCCAACCAAACCTTTAATTTTGAGCAAATTGCCTTACAGGATGTGGCAAAAGGAACCAAAGCAAATTTAGATGGTACCATTACACATAGTTATTTGATAATTGGGTATTGGATCTGGATGTGAATACGAACAATGAGCGTTTTTTAATTTTAAATACTGAATTTAAGGAAGGTGACCTTTACTACGGTACCGGATACCTCAATGGAAAGGCCGAATTTTTTGGACCAACAACAGCTTTGAACATTACGGTTGACGGTGCTACGGCAGAAGGTACCTCTTTAAAGATCCCTTTGAGCGATGTTGCCAGTGTAGGGGATTATTCCTTTATCAATTTTATTGAAAAAAATGATAAACGTACCATTGAGCGCCAAAGGCAATTAAAGGATTATCAAGGGTTAGAGTTGGAGTTTAACCTTGATGTCACACCAGAGGCAGAGGTGGAGATCGTTACGGATACCAAAACCGGAAGTTCCTTGAAAGGGACTGGGAAGGTATAATCCTGATACAAATAAATACTAATGGTAAGTTTGAGATGTATGGTGACTTCGTAGTGGTTACGGGGGAATATAATTACAAATTTGGGGGAATTATAGATAAGAAATTTAAGGTGGAACCTGGCGGAACCATAAACTGGGACCAAAAACCTTTAGAGGCCTTGTTGGATATGGAGGCCATCTATTCCCTAAATGCAAATCCGGCCCCTTTGTTGGACGACCCCGGCTTTACCAGAAGAATACCTACGGATGTGATAATTCGTCTTACCGGTGAACTTCAAAGTCCCGATATAGATTTTGGGATTGATTTTCCAGGAACCAATTCCATTGTACAATCAGAATTGGAATATCGCCTTCAAGATCCAACCGTAGAGGAGAAAAACGCAATTTTCCTACTGGCACAGGGCACTTTTGTAAATTCTCAAAGTGGTATTAACCAACAGGCCATTACAGGAAACTTGGTTCAAGTGCTTCCGGAATTTTGAATTCCATCTGAGCGGTGGCAATGATAAATTCAATTTGGGTCTCAGTTATGAGCAAGGTATATTGGATAGGTCTGCGGACATTGAAACAGATGATAGGATTGGTGTCACCGTTTCTACACAAATTTCGGATAGGATATTGTTCAATGGCAAAGTGGGTGTTCCGGTCGGGGCATCGAGTGAAACATTGGTTGCAGGAGATTTTGAGATTCAGGTATTGTTAAATGAGGAGGGCACCTTGAGCGCCATATTCTTTAGTAGGCAAAGTGAAATTCAGGCATACTTGTCCGATCAGCAAGGGTCTACACAAGGTGCCGGCTTAACTTATGAGGTGGATTTTAATAATTTTAAGGAACTTTTTCAAAAAATATTGGCAAAGAAGCCGGTACAGGAAACACCTAAGGCAATTAACCCTGTTCCTACCGCTACAATGGGTAACGATAGCCTAATTAGATTCTATGATAAGCCTAAATCAATTTATCGCTAAATTTTTGTAGAATAGTTGTTAGGAAAACAAAGAAAATTCCAAGATTTCACAATTAAATATAACACCGAAAACGTTTTCTTAGATTTCCTTTAAAAAGCAGAGCTAGTATATTTCTTTATTGCATTTTGATTTTGTAATTTCGTTGGCTTAAATTTTTCCATGTCTTCAGTAATAAAAAAAATAGCAGTGCTGACTTCAGGTGGCGATTCTCCAGGGATGAACGCGGCCATAAGATCAGTTGTACGTACCTGTGCCTACTTAAAGGTAGATTGTGTCGCCATTTATAGGGGCTACCAAGGTATGATAGAAGGGGATTTCAAGGTTATGGATGCCGTAGTGTAAACAATATAATCAACAAAGGCGGAACTATACTTAAATCTGCACGTTGTAATGATTTCAGGACTCCGGAAGGAAGGAAGAAAGCCCATGATCAACTTGTAAAGGCAGGTATATGATGCATTTATGGTTATAGGAGGTGACGGTAGTTTTACCGGTGCCATGATTTTTAACAAGGAATATAACTTTCCCGTAATAGGAATTCCGGGTACGATTGATAACGATATTTTTGGAACCACTTTTACTTTAGGGTATGATACGGCCTGAATACGGTTGTGGAATGTATAGATAAGATACGTGATACGGCAAGCTCTCACAATAGGCTTTTCTTCGTTGAGGTAATGGGCAGGGACGTAGGCCATATTGCACTGAACGCAGGTGTTGGTGCTGGTGCTGAAGAAATATTGATTCCGGAAGAAAACTTGGGTCTTGACAGATTGTTAGAGTCCTTAAAGCGAAGTAAGGAGTCTGGAAAATCATCAAGTATCGTGATTGTGGCCGAGGGTGATAAGTCTGGTAAAAATGTCTTTGAACTTAAGGAGTACGTAGAGGAGCATTTGCCAATATATGATGTTCGTGTATCCGTATTGGGCCATATGCAGAGAGGCGGTGCCCCGTCCTGTTATGATAGGGTATTGGCAAGTAGAATGGGCGTAAAGGCCGTAGAAGCTTTGTTGGAAGGTAAAACCAGCTTAATGGTCGGTATTCAAGATAATCAAATTACATTGACCCCAATTGAAAAAGCGATAAAGGGTCATACGAAAATAGATAAGGAGCTCATTAGGGTTTCTGAAATAATGACAACATAATTTAAAAACTAAAACAGAAAAAATGTCAAATTTAAAAGTAGGAATAAACGGTTTCGGAAGAATAGGTAGGTTGGTCTTTAGAACAACGGTAAAACGTGGTGATGTAGATGTAGTTGCCATCAATGATTTGTTAGATGTTGAGCACTTGGCATATTTGCTTAAGTATGACTCGGTTCATGGTGCTTTTGATGGTACTGTTGAGGTTAAGGACGGTCACTTGGTAGTTAATGGTAAAACAGTACGTATTACTGCGGAAAGAGACCCAAAAAATTGTAAGTGGGATGAAGTTGGTGCAACTACCGTAGCGGAATGTACCGGTATATTCACAACTTTGGAACTGCTCAATACCATATGACGGTGGTGCTAAAAAAGTAGTGATTTCAGCTCCTTCTAAAGATGCCCCAATGTTTGTAATGGGTGTTAACCATAAAGAAGTTAAAGCTTCTGATTCAATAGTATCCAATGCTTCTTGTACGACCAACTGTTTGGCACCTATGGCCAAGGTATTAAATGACAAGTTCGGTATTGAAGAAGCTTTGATGACAACTGTTCACGCCAACAACGGCTACTCAAATGACCGTTGATGGTCCTTCAAGAAAAGATTGGAGAGGTGGTAGAAGTGCAATGTTGAACATTATTCCTGCTTCTACTGGAGCTGCAGTTGCCGTAACCAAAGTAATTCCTGCTTTAAAAGGGAAATTGACCGGTATGGCGTTAGAGTTCCAACTGCGGATGTTTCCGTTGTGGATTTGACCGTACGTTTACAAAAGGATACTTCATACGAGGAAATCAAAAAGCGTTTAAATCTGCTTCTGAAGGGGAGTTGAAAGGTGTTCTTGGTTATACTGAGGAAGCTTTGGTTTCACAAGATTTTATAGGTGAATCCCATACAAGTGTTTTTGATGCCGGAGCTGGTATAGAGCTAAATTCCAAGTTCTTTAAATTAATTTGCTGGTATGATAATGAGGCTGGTTTTTCCAATAAAATGGTAGACCTAATGCAGCATGTAAATACGTTATAACAAACATTTAGTATAACATGGATAATTCCTGAAAATGAGGCTTTTTTTCCTTATTTTCAGGATTATTTTTTAAAGACAATCTGTATATGATTTTAATAGTAGATAGTGGTGCTACCAAGTCAGATTGGATCGCACTAGATGATAATGGGGAGCAACTTTTTTTGACTCAGACCTTAGGGTTAAGTCCAGAGGTTTTAACGAAAGATGTTATTGAAGATCGCTTGGCGAACAACTTTGAACTTTCTAAAAATAGGGAAAAGGTATCTCATCTATATTTTTATGGGGCGGGTTGTGGAACTGACCGTATGAAGATTTTTTTAAAAGCATTTTTAAAGATTTCTTTCCAAATGCAAAGGCAGTAGTTAAAGAGGATACTTATGCCGCAATATTTGCCACAACAAAGGTGGGACACCAAGGAATTGTTTGTATTCTGGGCACAGGTTCAAATTGCAGTTATTACGACGGTAACCAATTGTTCCAGAAAGTGACTTCCTTAGGGTATATTCCCATGGATGATGGTAGTGGCAACTTCTTTGGCAGAAAATTGATCAGGGATTATTATTTTCATAAAATGCCGGCAGATTTGGCTCACAAATTTGCAAAACAGCATGATCTTGATCCTGATGTGATCAAGGAGAATCTTTATAAGCAACCTAATCCCAATACTTATTTGGCAACTTTTGCGCGTTTTTTAATCGAGAACAAGGAACATCCTTATTCCAAAGGGGTTATTGATAAAGGATTTCAGCAATTTATCAATAACTACGTTATGCAGTTTGAGTTGGCTACAAAGGTGCCAATTAATTTTGTTGGTAGTATTGCCCATTATTTAAAAGCTGAACTTACATCTGTATTGCAAAGAAATGATTTGATCGTAGGCGTTATTCGCCAAAGACCTATAGAGGGTCTCGTAGAATTTCATCGTGCAAATATGTAAGCACTTATTTTATGGCAATCATAGAAATTTCAACATTTACGAACTTAGGTAAGTTCGCAACTTCAACGGTCTCTCTAGCAGGGGCCGTTTCTGCATTAAAATAGGAGCCATATACCTCGTTTACCGCTGAGAATTGATTCATATCGCTCAGGAAAATAGAGGATTTTACGACATGTTCAAAAGTCATTCCCGCTTCGGTTAAAATTGCCTTAAGATTTTCCATGGACTGTTCAGTCTCCTTCTTAATATCACCGGTTACCAGTTCACCTGTTACAGGATTAAGAGGAATTTGTCCGGAAATATATAACGTATTATTGGCTAATACAGCTTGGTTATATGGGCCAATTGGTGCCGGGGCATTCTTGGTGTTTATAATTTGTTTCATGATTTTGGTCATTTATATTAATTACTAAAGGGCTGACTGCGGTTTTCCCATTTAAGGTCTTTTAGAATAGAGGCATCTATACCAATAAAGAAATACCATCTTTTATATTGTCCAAAAGGTGTCCAGTTAAAACGCATGGAGAAACTTTTAAGATCTCGTTGAAACCTTAATTGGGTAAGAGTAAAACCTTTGTTCTTAAAATCGTAACCGGATGAACCGCCTACTTTCCAGCGGGGCGCCAGTTCAATATCTCCCGTAAACATTAAGGAGTGGCTGCTGAACTCGTTCTGCCGTGCAGAGTTGGAATAGCTGGCGGAATAGGCCAACCTTAAGTTCCACGGTATTTTTGTTCCATAAATAGGGTTTTCCACATCTTGCCCCTTATTTTTATCAATAGGATTGTCATTAAAATTATCTGCCCTGCCAAATAGATCGTCGTCCCTTCCTCCGCTTTGGGCTACGTAGTCAAACGGGTCTTCCTCCTCGTTCTCTTTGTCATCTTTTTCCTTTTGCCGAACATGTCACTACTAATTGCATAAGAAATATTTGCATTGGCTCTGGTAAGGCGAAACAAGCTCCCACCGTTATCCGCATTCCACGTGTCTATTCTTGTTCCGTTATTGTCAATGGCGTATGGATCCAAAGCTGCGGAGAAGTTAATGGACATTTTATTGTCCAATATATTGGTACCGCCATTAATGTTCAACGGATTTAAACGTAAAGAGTCAGATTCAAAATTATACCCTGTAGAGATGTTGAAGTTACTTAACAACGATACTTTTTTAGGTTCTAATTTAGTACTGTCCTTATCTCGTACTTTGGCCTCTAACGTATTGGCAAGCGAAAACCCTAAACTGTTGGATTTACCTAAAGAAGGCGCTCCATAAAGGGAACCTTGAAACCTGCTGAACTGTACTACTTCACCATCTTCATCTATATACTCATCATAAAACTGATCAAATGATGGGGCATACCCATAACTTATGGAAGGTCTCATGGTATGGCGTATAGCTTGTATTTTCTTGTCCTCCCCAAAATTAAACGTACGTACAAGGTGGTTCCTATACTACTGCTAAAATTATATTTGTTAAACCTGTCAAACCCACTTATGGTATCGGTTACGACTGTTTCGGTCTCCGGATCAAAACTTTTGTTGTACGTTTCCATGGTCCAAACATCCTCATAACTACCACCTACACTGACACTAAAAAATTTGGCGACTTTAAAGTTGGTGTTTAACGGAATGCGATGTCTTGCTCCAACTTTTGAATTATCGAACATTCTAGCGGTCAGAAAATCCTCATCATTGGTGGTCAACCTGTTCTGTGCATTGACATCATATTGGAAATTAATGTTCTGTATAATTCCTTTTTTAATTCCGTCCCTTTTGCAAACGGATATATACGTTCCATGCTTGCTGAAAAGTAGGGAGGGTCATATTGATATTGTCCGTGTCCGAAGCCGTTGCCGTTGGTGATGTCAACTGCGAATGGGTAGCCGTTAAGCTCATGTTTATGGACGGATACGCGGGAAAGGTCTTGGAATATGAAATAGAGGAGGATAAGGTATTGTTTTGCGTATTAGGCAAGTTGCGTTGCTGTAGCGAGTTACGGTAGTATTCACTACTACCTAAGTTCACGGACGCGGAGAACCTTGAATTTGGACTGGATTTTGGGTCTTGTGAATGTGAAAATTGAATATTGTAATTACGTGATAGACTGTAGTCACTAAAACCTTTTTGGCTTCTTACTTGATTCTCAAACCTTAAATTAACATTTCCCCTAATTTATAGCGCTTAATATATTGCGAGGCGCTCCTGAAGGCATAGCTTCCATTGGTGTAAAAATCTCCGGACAAGGTAACATCGGCATAATCGCCCAAAGGAACATAATACCCCATATCCTGTAAGAAATAGCCGTATTGGGGTCATTGCCAAAAGAGGGCATCAGCACACCTGCAGACCTGCCTACCGTTAACGGGAAATAGGCAAAAGGCATAGCAATGGGTGTAGGAACATCTGCAATATAAAGATTGCTGAATCCGGCAATTACTTTTTTCTTGGGGACAAACTTGGCCTTTCTAATGCGTATGTAATAGTCTGGATTAATGGTGTCTGCGGAGGTGGTAAGCTTTCCTTCACTTAAAAAATAAACAGAATCGTTTTCTTTTTTGGTAATTTCCGCATACACCTTCATGACATCACTACCTAGTGCGCCGGCGGCGGCTTGTTGTTCTGTACGTGAATTCCAGATCAACGCTTTTTGAGTGTCAAAATTAAACCGTATAGAATCTGGGATGACAATATTGCTACCTTGTTTAAAATAGGGTAATTGACTATAATTACCCAAA
>NZ_JAUKUC010000007.1:0-12082 GCF_030505015.1 Maribacter confluentis | reverse complement strand
GCCGAAGGAGTAGATGAGCGTAATCCTTTTAGCCACTAAAAAATTAATAGATGCGGATGCGGTTTCCATTACATTATTGGGCAATAAAGAACAGATTAGGACTAAAAAATTACCGAATTGGATATTGACCTTGACCTTGAGACCAATAATATCATTGATCCAACTGAATCACCAGTTTTTGATGAGTACGCCAATACCCTATTTGAATTAAGGAAACATAAAAATGTAAACTTGGCCATGGCCAAGGATTTAATGGAAGATGTTTCTTATTACGGTACAATGATGGTTTATAAAGGACATGCGGATGGTATGGTGTCCGGAGCGGTACACACTACCCAACACACTATTCGCCCTGCGTTACAATTTATTAAGACCAGACCTGACGTATCCATAGTCTCTTCCATTTTCTTTATGTGCTTGCCCAATAGGGTTACCGTTTTTGGCGATTGCGCGATCAATCCAAACCCATCAGCTGAACAATTGTCAGAAATTGCAATTTCCTCTGCCGCTACAAGTACTGCATTTGGTATAGAACCAAAAATTGCCATGCTATCCTATTCCTCAGGTACATCTGGCGTAGGAGAAGATGTGGACCGGGTTCGCAAGGCTACTGAAATCATCAAAACAAAAAGACCCGATCTAAAGGTAGAAGGACCAATACAGTATGATGCCGCCGTAGATGCCAAAGTAGGATTAAGTAAGTTACCCGATTCTGAAGTTGCCGGACAGGCAAGTGTATTTATTTTTCCCGATTTAAATACTGGCAACAATACATACAAGGCTGTGCAACGGGAAACAGGGGCATTGGCAATTGGACCTATGTTACAAGGATTGAACAAGCCCGTAAACGATTTAAGCCGTGGTTGTACTGTAGAAGATATATTTAATACCGTAATCATCACCGCTATACAGGCGCAAGGCCTTTAACCCAATTTTATGAATATCTTAATTATAAATTCCGGTAGTTCTTCCATCAAATACCAACTTTTGAACATGCCTTCCGCACAAATTATTTGCGCAGGAATAATTGAACGTATTGGCAGTATCGATGCCATTTCTTCCTTTACATCAAATGATCATAAGATAGAAAGGACCTGTACGATAAACAACCACAGGGAAGGTCTGGAAAGAATAACGGAATTACTTTTAGATTCTGAAAAAGGAGTTATTGAAAGTACGGACAATATTGATGCCATAGGCCACCGGGTGGTACATGGGGGAAGCACTTACACAAAAACCACCTTAATAAATGATGATGTAAAAAAGAGCATAAAAAAACTATCTCCTTTGGCGCCACTTCATAATCCTGCCAATTTAGTAGGCATAGAAATGGCGGAAGCGATCTTTAAGAACGCTCAACAAGTTGCCGTCTTTGACACCGCTTTTCATGGTACTATTCCCGTAAAGGCCAAACAATATGCCATTCCCCTACCCTTATATGACGAAAAAGGCGTACAGGCATACGGATTTCATGGTACCAGTCACAAATATGTATCTGAAAAAGCAAATGCTTATTTAAACAATCAAAAGACCAATTTAATTGCAATTCACTTAGGGAATGGGTGTAGTATTACGGCCATTAAAAATGGTAAAAGTATAGACCACAGTATGGGTTTTGCACCGTCTAACGGATTAATTATGGGAACACGTAGTGGAGATATTGACCACTCCATAATTTTCTATATGGTTGACAACCTGGGCTATAGCCTATCCGAAATAAATGAACTACTGAACAAAAAAAGCGGTATGCTTGGCCTTACCGGTTATAATGATTTGCGTGATATTGAAAGCCAGGCAAGTAATGGCAACCAAAAATGTATGCTGGCCCTAGAGATGAACGCCTACCGCATAAAAAAATATATAGGCGCCTATACTGCCGCCATGAACGGATTAGATGCCATAATCTTTACTGCCGGTATTGGGGAAAATTCCAGCTTAATGCGTAAGCTTGTCTGCCAAGATATGAGCCATTTCAATATAGTTTTGGACGATGCAAAAAATGATTTAAGAGCGGCAACTATCCGTGAAGTAAACACCATTGATTCCAAGGTTAAGATTCTGGTGGTTCCAACCAATGAAGAATTGGAAATTGCGCAACAAGTGTACCAGTTACTTACTTAATTACAGCATACAGATACTGCTCTTTAAACCACAAGACTATATCAATCCCTTCATCCAACTGAATAGTGCGTTGTGATTATATACAACAATATAGTTCTATAATAACTTGTAGAATATGATGCATGTCATTTCAACCGCATTTTAATGGATGTACATTTAGGTTGAGTAAATTCAATAACACCTAAATTTAAACATCATGCAGAACGACAACGGAAATGTATTATTGGCCCTATTAACTGGCGCAGCAATTGGAGCAGGAATCGGTATACTTTATGCTCCGGACAAGGGCATTGAAACTCGCCATAAAATAAAAAGAAAAGTAGAGGATACCGGACATGATTTAGCAGAACGTTTATCCCATGCCAAAGACGAACTAACCAAAACGGCAAACGAAAAGAAGGACGTATTCGACAGAAAATTGGATGAGGCCATTGCCACCATGAGTTACAAGGCAGATGACATCATTGATAAATTGGAGAGAAAACTAGAAGACCTTAAAGCTAAAAATGCCCAACTACAAAAATAGTACGTATGGCTTTTGAAGAACTAAAAAATGACCTCATTGGGTTACAGACCGAAATGGGGTCATACATAGAACATAGCGAGGAATATTATAGACTTAAAATATTCAAGGTCCTTTCCAAAAATGCAACAGGTCTATTACAATTGGCACTAATTGGCATTAGTGCTCTCTTGGCATTATTGTTCCTATCCTTTGCAGCATGCCTTTGGCTTTCTGAATTAATGGACAGTTATTTTGGTGGGTTTGTGGTCATTTCCGGTTTTTATATCTTTCTGGCATTTGTATGCTATCTATTCAGGGAAAAATTGAACAAACCTGTACTCAAAAAATTATCCACCTATTATTTTTCGTGATATGACAAAAGCATATACATCCTTCAAAGAAATAGATAATCGACTTAAAGTTTTGGAGCTTCAACGGGAAATCAACAAGGAAAATTTAAAACTATTGGCGCATCATACTAAAGTAGATTTGGTTCCACAGACGTTTCGTACCGGTATAGGCGCACAAATGCTAAACACCTCTACGGTTAAAAGTGCTATCATTACTTTCTTTTCCAATAGATTGTTACGGTATATTCAACATAAAAGAACTTCAAAAAAATCCTAACAACTACATGACCATCACAATAATATAAAACATCTAGTATGAAAATTGGACTTGTGCTCTCTGGTGGGGGTATGCGTGGTGTAGCGCATATTGGGGCCATAAAAGCATTAGAGGAGCATAATATTTTCCCTTCGTATATTGCCGGTACAAGTGCAGGTGCCGTTGTAGGAGCACTATACGCCAACGGTTGCAGTTGGCAGCATATGCTTGAACTTTTTAAAACCGTAGACCTGTTTTCAGTAAAGAAATATGCAAGAAACAAACCAGGATTTGTAGATGCATCTAAATACTATGATCTCTTACGCACCTATTTACCTCATGATAATTTTTCCTCGCTTAAAATTCCTTTATACATAACAGCTACTAATTTATTGGATGGAAACCTGAAAGTTTTTCATCAAGGCGAACTTATTAGGCCAGTATTGGCTTCTGCAGCAGTACCCGGTTTTTTTGCCCCGGTACAGATTGAAGATGGATATTATATTGACGGGGGCACCTTAAATACGTTTCCTGTAGAACTTATTAGCCATTTTTGCGATCAAATTGTAGGTGTATACGTTAATCCATTTAAAAAGGTAAGCATGGAACATCTAAAACATTCCTACCACATTTTGGAACGTGCCTATCATATCATCCTCGCCAATGAATCACTGTCAAAATTTGGGATTGTAACTTGTTGATTCAACCCAAAGGGTTGGAAAATTACAATATGTTTGCTGCAAAAAACATTGATACCATATTTAAACTGGGTTATGAATCCGCAATGGACGAAATACGTTCAAATACTTCTTTTATACAAACATTGAGTTCAAGCGTAAGGGATTAATTATTCCGTTTTCCTTACGTTTTCATCATACAGCCCATTTGAAAACAGGGTGAAAAACAATATGTCATTTTAAGTAGCTGCAGTTCTTAACAAAATTAATTCACTAATATTGGTCTTATCAATTACACCAACTAGTTTCCCTTGCTCAAGTACTGGAAAAAAACCATTTCTTTCCCTTTCCAACAGTTGCAATACCTTCATTAACCCCTCAGATAAATTAACAGTACTAAATTTGGTTTGCATGATGCTGCCCACCAGAGTTTCGGGTGCTTTGGCGTGTTCTATTATATTTTTTTGTGTCAATATCCCTACAATTTTCCCATTGTCAACTACCACAAAATCTTTCTCTGTTCCCCCCAAAAGGATTGCAATGACTTCCTTAACTTTACTATGGGTATTTAATTGTGTTATATTGGTCATGGTAGCATCCTGGACCGAATATCCTTTGAGCAAATCTCCCTGTTTTACCATTTGATTTTCCCCATAGGCCGCAAGAAAGATAAACAGTGCTATCAATATTAAAAAAGGATTAAAAAATAAGCCAAGTACAAAAAATATCATAGCTAACCCTTGACCAAGACTTGCAGCGATTTCAGTAGCCTTTACACGCCCAAGATTAAAGGATAGCAATGCACGCAATACGCGGCCACCATCCATTGGAAAGGCTGGTATTAGATTAAAGACGACCAACATTGCATTGGCTAAAAACAGGTAGAATAAAAAATTCCGTAAGGTTGGTTCATAAAGCAATTCCTCCATAACAATAGCATCAAAATTAAAGTAACTACGTACCGGGACTACCAAGAGAAGTAAAATGGCAATAATGATGTTCACCGCAGGACCTGCCAATGCAATCCAAAACTCCTGTGCAGGTTTTTCAGGCATTTTTTCCAATGTTGCAACACCGCCTATTGGCAATAAGAGTATGTTCTTGGTCTGTACCCCAAAATATTTAGCGATCAGGGCATGCCCCAATTCATGTAAAACTACACAGAAGAACAATACCACAATAAGGGCTTCATTGAGCAATATTCTGTTAAGACCACTGCCTTTCTGAAACTCTAAAAACGCTACCCATAAAAGTAAAAGTATAAAGGTCCAGTGAACTTCAATCTTTATTCCGGATACCTTTCCTAAACGCATGACACCTTTCATAACTACCAATTTTTCACCAAGATATTCTAGACCTAGATCTATACCAATGACAATGGTCATAGCACCAAAATATTCCTACGACTATAATTGAACTATGTTTTGAACATTACCATCAAAAACAGAATTTTTACTTTTACCGTAAACCCAGTGGTCAATGGTATAGTGCCCGATAATAAATTAAGATGCGGCAACCCGGTATATGAACCCGGAGAGGGCGTAATCAATGTGTCTCGCGTAATAAAGGAACTTGGGGGCACTTCCTTATGTATGTACATATCCGGCGGACCTAAGGGGATTCATCTTCAGGAACAATTGACAGATTTACAAATTGACCAACAGATAATCCCTATATCTGGATGGGTACGTGAAAACCATGCCGTAGCCGATACCAAGAACAATGCCCAATACCGATTTGGAATGCCGGGACCCTTAGTTAAAAAAACGGAATGGCAAAGAACATTAATACAATTGGATGCCGTTATTGAAGAAGATGATTTCTTGGTAGCAAGTGGTAGTATGGTAGCGGAAATGGTGTTGGCCTTTTCAAAAAATAAATCAATCAAGGAAATGGGTATTTACGGAGTAGCCTGTGGTACGGCGGCAACCATGAAAGAAGGTTCACAACTTTGTAAAAAGAACGATGTAGATGAGCTGAAAATTCCTAAATAATGGCCAACTGATTATATGTCCAAATCTCCGGATAACTGCCTTAAAATAATTTCCGATAGCTTAGCCTGAAACTTGGCATTGCTAAACCTCACCTTGGCATTAATATAGTTTAATTGCGCAGTTCTAAACTCTAACGTTGGTATTATGCCTATGCGATATTTCTCTACGGTTATGTCTAAATTTTCCTTTGCTATGGCCTCATTACTTTCTTCCAATTCAATTAAACTGATATTGGTCAGATAGGTTTGATATGTAGTACTAAGAATTGATAATAACTCTTGTTGCTGTTGGGCAATGGCAATTTCAGCATTCTCTAACTCTAAACGACCTATTTTTTCATTTCTGTTTTGATTAAAGCCATCAAAAAGATTTAAAGTGGCCCCAAAACCATAATTAAAACCTCTGGAATTGGCACTCGTAGTAAACCCAAGACTTGATTCTGACCTGCCAAAATTATAACCTGTTGTTGCAAAAATAGTAGGATATCTGGCCGCACGTACCTGTTTTAAATCCAATTCATTTATACGTTTGTTAATACGCTCTGCATTTAATTGTGGGTTATTGGAGATGACATCCGCTTCCAGCTCCGGTAATAAAAGACTTTCATCTACATTAATTTCCGTAGCGACCACAAATGCCGTCTTTAAATCTCGTGCCAGTTGTTCATTCAATTGGATTTTGGTGTTGGCATATAATTCCCTCTGCCGCTGCATTAGCGTTTGGTCCGTATTTAAATCTACCTGGGCGTTCAGGACTTCCAATTTTGAGGCCTTACCAATGGTAAACCTATTTTGGGCCAGCTCAACCCGTTGTTTGGATATTAGTATGGTACTATCCAAGGCCGTTAGCTGTTGCTGTTGCTGTACCAAATCATAATAAGTGATCATTACCTCGCCCACTTTGGCCAAAATAACTTGTTTTAGTTCTACCTCGCCTAAATTCTGATTTTGTTTCAATTGTTCCAGATTGGCGAACATGCGTAGGCCATCAAACAAGGTCCAATCCATGGCCACACCATAATTTAAACTATTGTTCTTTGCATTGTCCTGTTCTACCTGGGAACCATCTGAACGGGTTTGCGATAAATTCTGTACACTATTATTATCCGTAATACGGGCTTCCAAAGTAGGAAGCATGCCTGCATAACCCGGACTTACCCCTATGGAATCAATTGCGAGATTATTGCTGGCGGTAATAATACTGTAATTATTCTCTATTGCTATTTTTACCGCTTCATGCAAGGAGAGCACTTCTTGTCCCCGGACATTGCACCCAACTAAGAATACAATAAAAAATATAATCCTGTAATAATTCATTTTAATATGTTTCAAGCACTTTAAACTCCGATCTTTCTACTTTTTCACGTGACCACAGCATATAAAGTGCAGGAATTACAAATAACGTTAGCAGTAAGGAGAACATGGTCCCACCAATGATCACTACCCCCATGCCTATTCTACTGGTAGAAGCCGCTCCCAAGGATAACGCTATGGGCAAAGCTCCCAAGGCAATGGTTAAACTGGTCATTAGAATAGGCCGTAGTCTAGATTCCGATGCCTGTAGAATTGATTCTCTTTTTCCTAATCCCTGTTCCCGTAATTGATTGGCAAATTCTACAATAAGAATACCGTTCTTGGTTACCAGACCAATTAACATTATGGTGCCTATTTGACTGAAAATATTCCATGACTGTCCAAATAACCACAAGGAAAACATGGCTCCGGCAACGGCCATAGGTACGGTCAGGATAATGATAAAGGGATCTATAAAACTTTCAAATTGGGCAGCAAGAATTAAGAAAATCAACAGTAATGCCAATCCAAAAGCAAATAGGGTATTTGAACTACTTTCAACAAAATCCCTTGATTCTCCGCCCAAATCCGTAGTAAAGGATTCATCCAATACTTTATCCTTTATCCGCTCCATGGCCTCAATACCGTCGTTGATGGTTTTACCGGGTGCTAAATTTGCAGATACGGTAGCAGACATGTACCTATTATTGTGATATAGTTGTGGTGGACTACTATGTTCTGATGTTTGAACCAAGTTGTCTAATTGAATCAACAAACCATCTTTATTTTTGACAAAGATCGATGTCAAATCCATCGGTGCATTTCTGTCCTCTTTATCAAATTGACCAATTACTTGATATTGCTTTCCGTTCATTAGAAAATATCCAAAACGTTGTCCGCTCAAAGATAGTTGCAGGGTTTGGGCAACATCTATTACGGACACCCCTAAACTTTCAGCCTTCTCACGGTCTATGGTCACATAGATTTCAGGCTTATCGAATTTTAGATTAACGTCTACAAAGGAAAACGTCTCATCATTTTCGGCCTCAGCCATAAATGCAGGAATATTTTCTTCTAACTTCTTAAAGTTTTGGGCTTGTATAATAAACTGAATTGGCGGTCCTCCTCTTCTATTCACTGAAATTGTAGGTCGCTCAGATACGTTAGATTTACCACCGACATATGCTTTAGCCCATCGCCCAAGGTCATTGGCAATATCATTTTGAGAACGCTCTCGCTCACTTGGGTCAACCAAAGCTATATTTGCCCTACCACTATTAACTGATGATGACCCAAACCCTGGTGAGGTAAGTACAAGACTAACTTTCTTTTCTGGAATAGAATCATTTATCAAATCTGTTATATCGGTCATTAAGCGGTCCATGTATTCATACGAAGAACCTTCTGGGGCATTTACACTTAAGCGAACAAAACTACGATCATCATAAGGTGCGGTTTCTTTTGGAAGTAGTATGTAGAACACCGCAATTAATCCTAAACATCCTGCCAAAATTGGAAAACTCAACCACTTTCTTTTCATAAATTCCCTAAGCGATTCTGCATAGGAACGGTTCATTCTCAAAAAATACTTCTCCGTAAAATGATAGAATTTTGATTGTTTCTGTTTGCCGGGTTTGATCAAGTAAGCATTAAGCATAGGGGTCAGTGACAAAGAAACAAATGCGGAAATCAAAACTGCCGCACCTAAGACCACCCCAAACTCACGGAAAAGCCTGCCTACAAAACCTTCCAAAAAGATTACCGGAAGAAACACCGCTGCCAATGTTATTGAAATGGATATGACCGCAAAGAATATTTCATTAGACCCTTTTATGGCCGCCTCTATAGGGCTCATACCCTCTTCTACTTTTTTATAAATATTTTCCGTTACCACAATACCATCATCCACTACAAGTCCCGTGGCAAGTACAATGGCCAAAAGTGTAAGCACATTAATACTATACCCAAACAGCCACATAATAAAGAAAGTGGCTATCAAGGATACTGGAATATCTATTAAGGGCCTTAGGGCCATGGACCAGTTTCTAAAGAAGAAGAAAATGACCAGGATAACCAATACTATTGAAATCAATAAGGTTTCCGCAACCTCGGTTACAGCCCTTCTTACAAAGACCGTATCATCAATTACCACGTTCAATTTAAAACCTTCGGGCAAATCTTTTTTTAGCTTTTCATATTCCTCATAAAAAGCATCCGCAATCTCCAAATAATTGGTTCCTGGTTGTGGAATGACCGCGGTAGCGACCATTGGCTGACCGGAGTCGCTCATCTTGGTCTCCATGTTTTCCCCTTCCAAACTTGCCTTACCAATGTCACTTAAACGAACCAATTTTTCCCCATCTGCCAGAATAATAATATCGTTGAACTGCTCTTCCGTATTAAGATTCCCGATTGTCTTTACCGTTAACTCCGTATTTTCTCCGGTTAATTTTCCAGATGTACCCAAATACCAAAAGAACATGTTAAAAAAAATTTATAGAACGTCCCGTTTTAATCTACGGTTATATCCATTATTATCGTAATTCTAGGAGTCTTGGGGTTATATACGTTGCCCATTACCCAATACCCTGATATAGCACCACCCACTATAAACGTCAGTGCTAGTTATCCCGGTGCAAGTGCAGAGACCATATTGGAAAGTGTTATTATTCCGTTGGAAGAGCAAATAAATGGGGTAGAGGGTATGAACTATTTGACCTCTACGGCCACCAATAGTGTACAGCATCCATTGATGTATTTTTCGACCAAGATGTGGACCCGGATATTGCGGCCGTTAATGTGCAGAACAGGGTGGCCCGTGCAAATGCATTTTTACCCCAAGCTGTTATCCAGACAGGGGTAACCACACAAAAGCAGCAGACCAGTGCATTAATGTTTTTGGTCATTCTATAGCAGTAATCCGGATTATGATGAAACATTTATTCAGAATTACTTAAAAATAAATGTCATACCTGAATTTCAACGTGTTAACGGAGTTGGTAATGTTAACGTATTTGGCTCTAAGGACTATGCCATGCGTATTTGGTTGCAACCGGAAAAAATTGGCCGCTTATGGACTTATACCATCAGATGTAACAGCTGTGTTGAATGAACAAAGTTTAGAAGCTGCGGCAGGTTCTTTGGGTGAAAATGATGGACAGCCTTTAGTTACACCATTAAATATTCCGGCCGTTTTAAACCGAGGAACAGTACAGCAATATTATCGTAAAAGCACTGGATAACGGACGTTTTTTACGGTTAGAGGATATTGCGGATATTGAATTAGGGGCACAATCCTATGCGTCCGGTTCTACGACTTCCGGCCATCCGGCAGTGAATATGGGTATTTTTCAGACCAAAGGTTCCAATGCCAGTGACATTATCAATGCCATAGAGGGTAAATTGGAAATCATAGAACAAAATATGCCAGAGGGTATGGAAATCTTTATCCCCTATAATACCAACAATTTTTTGAACGCATCTATAGAAAAGGTGGTCAGTACATTGATAGAGGCATTTTTATTGGTATTCTTGGTTGTATTTATTTTCCTTCAGGATTTCAGGTCCACCTTAATTCCTGCCATAGCGGTGCCCGTGTCCATTATAGGTACATTTTCTTTTTAAATCTCTTTGGATATTCAGTAAACCTGTTAACCTTGTTTGCTTTAGTATTGGCCATAGGTATTGTGGTAGATGATGCCATTGTAGTGGTAGAAGCCGTACACGCAAAATTGGACGAAGGGGCACAGGATGCCAAAAAGGCCACTATTACGGCAATGAACGAAATATCAGGAGCTATCATATCCATTACTTTGGTCATGGCCGCAGTATTTATTCCGGTAACTTTTGTACAAGGTCCTACCGGGGTTTTCTATGAGCAATTTGGGGTAACCTTAATCGTGGCCATTATGATTTCCGCAGTAAATGCATTGACGTTGTCACCGGCATTGTGTGCCCTTTTGTTAAAGCCGCATAAAGAGGAACATGAAAAAAGCAAAAATTTATACAACGATTCTTCGATGCATTTAACGCCGGTTTTAAGGCTACTACCCAAAAGTATGGTAAAGCGGTACATTTTTATATAAGAATAAATGGTGTAACCGCTGTCATATTGATTTTGGCCGTTGTGGGTATTTGGTGGTCATCTGGCAATGTCAAAACCGATTTGTACCTGATGAGGATAGGGCCATTGTATTTATCAATGTAGAATTGCCTGCAGGTTCATCCATAGATAGAACCCATGCCGTTAATCAGGAACTGTATGCCAAGTTAAAACAAATACCTGGCGTTTTGGAAGGCTCTGTAATTGAAGGCCGAAGTTTTTTTAGGGGGTTCGGAAGTAATTATGGCCTAGGATTTGTTCGTTTACAGATTGGGACGAACGTAGTACAGATTCATTGTCCATCCAGAATATTACCGCACAAATGTTTGGGGCAGCGGCTAGCATACCTGAAGCGAACATCATTTTCTTTGCACCACCTAGTATACCAGGTTTTGGAAATTCCGCAGGTGTAGAGGTAAACTTGTTGGACCAGTCCAGTGGCAGTTTTGAGGATTTGGATAAAACCAATCAGGAATTTATTGCCAAATTGATGCAGCGTCCCGAAATACAATATGCGCCAGTCATCCTTTAACACTAAATATCCACAGTATGAGCTAGAGCTTAACGTACCAGGACCAAAGAATTAGGAGTTTCCGTAAGCAGTATCTTTTTCAACATTACAAGGATATATAGGAAGTATTTTTGCATCGGATTTTTCAAAGTTTGGAAAACAATATAGGGTCTATGTGCAGGCATTGCCAGAAGACCGTGCAGGAATTGGCAATCTAGACCAAATGTATGTAAGGACCAATGCAGGAGTAATGACGCCCATAACGGAGTTCATT
>NZ_JAUKUC010000006.1:0-25024 GCF_030505015.1 Maribacter confluentis | reverse complement strand
GTAATGCCTTCTTTTCCTCACCGGATTTGTTTTGGTAAAGAGGTGCCCTCTACCCCTGTACCCATCGATCAAACGAATGACCTGGAATTCTTTCTGCAAGGATTGCGGCATTTCACTCTTGGCCCATTGACCATAACAGTGGTTCGATTTTCATCAAAACTTAGTTCATCCAAAGAGGTTTCCATTCCAAAATCAAAACCTTGAAAAAAGCCCTCCAACTTGGCTCAACACTATCTGGATTCACTAAATACTTATCATATAACTCTGAAAAAAAAGAGGTATGGGCGGTATTCAAAAAGGAATATTTATCCATGAATTACTTTCTGTATATTTAGAATAAATTTGAACAAAAATACAACATTTACGATATCTAACGGAAGAATGTTATGTATTATTGAAAAAAGTTGAACTTTAAAACAAAATCTGTTAATGAGGGTGTCAAAATTAATGTTTACGGGAATAATTCTTCTTTTTTACAACTTTTGTAACAGCCAAAATTCCGTTAAAAACTCCGATTTTTGGAACCATGTAAGGTTTGGAGGCGGAATAGGACTAGGTTTCACTAACAATGGCTTTAATGGATCAATTTCCCCAAGTGCAATTTACCAGTTCACCGACCAATTGGCCGCTGGTACAAGTTTAAATTTCAACTATTCCAAATTCAACGACAACAAGTTCTTGGCTTATGGGGGTAGCATGCTATCTCTTTACAACCCAATTCCTCAATTACAATTGTCCACTGAATACGAACAATTACGCATAAACCGTACCATTGCCACTTCTACAAACAGTATATCCGATAATTATTGGCTTCCCGCATTTTTCATAGGCGCCGGTTACAGTACACGTAATATTACTGTTGGCCTACGTTATGACCTTTTGTTCAACGAACAAAAAAGTATATATGCAAACGCATTGATGCCATTTGTTCGAGTATACTTTTAATTTTATTTACCTTTCAACACCAACCAAACCAACCAAACCAACCAAAATGAACACATTAAAAAATAGGTATCTTTCCCTAGACGTATTTAGGGGTATGGATGTAGCCCTAATGATCATAGTAAACTCCCCCGGAAATGGGGATACCAGTTTTGGGATTTTAAAACATGCCGTATGGAACGGATTTACCCTTACCGACCTAGTTTTCCCAACCTTTTTATTCGTTGTGGGAAATGCTATGAGCTTTAGCATGAAAAAATACCAAACCATGGGAAATGCGGCATTTCTAAAGAAAATTTTTAAACGCTTTGCTATTATATTTCTTTTAGGCTTTCTAATGTATTGGTTTCCTTTTTTTGAAGACGGACATTTAAAACCAATATCCGAAACCAGAATTTTTGGAGTGTTACAACGTATTGCTTTATGTTATTTAATTGCTGCCGTGCTAATACATTATTTCAAGACAAGAACGGTAGTTATCTTCAGCTTCGCCTCGCTCATAATATATAATGTAATACTGGTGGTATTTGGCGATTTGACATTGACGGGCAATGCCGTATTAAAACTGGACAAATTGCTTATTGGCCCTAGCCATATGTATCACGGCAACGGAGGGGTGGCTTTTGACCCTGAAGGATTGTTAAGCACCTTGCCTGCCGTTGTAAACGTTATTGCAGGATACCTAACAGGGAAATTCATTCAAAATAAAGGACAGCATTTTGAAACGGTAGCCAAACTTCTTATGATAGCGGCACTGTTGATTGTAGCAGGATTTTCTTGGCACCAAATAATACCATTCAACAAAAAACTTTGGTCAAGCTCCTTTGTATTGCTAACATGTGGTATAGACCTTGTCATTATCGCTATCCTAATGTATTTATTGGATATGTCAAAACCGGGCAAATGGACCTACTTTTTTGAAGTGTTTGGAAGAAATACGCTGTTCATCTATCTTTTGTCCGAACTCTTTATAATTTCTTTGGCAGAAATAAAAACTACTGGTACTACGGCCTATAATTGGATAGCCGATAATATCTTTATCTCAATTGCCGGCAATTATTTTGGCTCGTTATTATTTGCTTTATGGATTATGTTGACCTGTTGGTTGATAGGATATATAATGGACAAAAAAGGAATTTACATTAAAGTTTAGGAAGCTTAAATACTATATATTAAGGTATAATCTATTGATAAGTATTCTTATACCAAACCTTTTGGTATTCCCGTTTTAGAATCAAAAAGGTGACTTGGGCGGCAACCTCAACCGGATCTGTAATTTTTATATGCTTAAAATCGCGTTCCGGAACGTCTATGACATACAACAAATTAAGATAATCTGGAAAACGCTCCATTAACAAAACGTATACTTTTTCCATTATAATGGAAACATACGCCTTTAATTCAACATCAGATGATATTTGTAAAGGAACATTGGCCAAGATAAAATCCTTTTTAATTTGTTTTTGTAATTGCCCTTGCAATTTTTGCTCTTTGGTCAATTGCAATAATTCTGTGCTATTATTTACATTAATTCTCATTAAAAACAATCTATAGCTTGGCGGCTATTGTTTATAGATTACACCCTCTTTCATAACAAATATTACATTGGTCAAGGTTTCCACATTTTCTATTGGATTAGCATTGACCGCTATAATATCCGCAATAAAACCTTCCTTTATCAAACCTAATTTACTTTCTCCTAACAGTTTGGCGTTGGTGATGGTTGCAGACCTTAACGATTCTATAATTGGCATACCTGCTTTGACCATATATATAAATTCCTTTGCGTTTTCTCCATGTGGCGATACTCCGGAATCCGTACCAAAAGCAATATTAACCCCCTTCTTATAAGCTTTGGCAAATGTCGCTTCTAATTTAGGACCTATTTCCAAAGCTTTCTTGGCTACTACGGGCGGCAGATAGTTTGGAATTTCAGCCAATCTAGCAGCCTCCTTTCCAGCGGATAATGTTGGTACCATATAAGCATCATATTCCACCATTAAGCCCATGGTCTCCTCAGACATTAAGGTGCCGTGCTCAATGGTTTTTATACCTCCTTTTATTGCCCTTTGCATACCTTCATCTCCATGGGCGTGAGCAGCGGTAAGCATACCATAGTCCTTTGCAGTTTCTGTAATCGCCTTAATTTCCTCAAGGGTAAATTGTGGATTCTGTCCATTTTTTGCCACACTTAATACCCCGCCAGTTGCAGTGATTTTAATTACATCCGCACCATCCTTATAGCGCTGTCTAACCGCTTTCCTTCCATCTTCGGGAGAATTAACGACCCCCTCGTTTGGCCCTGGATCACCCATTAAATCCTTACGCGTACCATTGGTAGGATCTGCATGACCCCCTGTAGTTGCCAAGGACTTGCCGGCAGTAAATATTCTTGGTCCTACGACTATTCCTTTATTTATGGCATCCCTTAATGAGATATTTACCCCTGATCCACCTAAATCCCTAACGGTAGTAAATCCGGCCATTAAAGTTCTTTTTGCATAGACAGTAGATTGAAAAGCAACATCTGCCTCGTTCTTGGTAAATCTTTCCAAATAGCGCGAAGGGCTGGACTCGCTCTCAATATGTACATGCATATCAATAAAACCTGGTAATATGGTTTTATCCTTTAAGTCAATAAGTTCATCTGAGGATGACCCCGTAACAAATCCATTTTCTATTCCCTTAATTTTGTTTCCCGATACAATAATTGTCTTTTCCGACAGTACCTTGCCAGATTCAATATCCACGATTTTTCCACATTGTAAATAGGTATCCTGGGCATTGATCAATGCAAAAGTCAATAATGATAAAAATGTAAAAATAGTTTTCATATGCAGCGAGATATAAATTAAATAAGGGGAAATATAGCTATATTTCCCCTTATTTTTAGTGCAAAATCCATTAAATTCAGTCTCTTATCTTCTGTTCCCATACCCATGCAGATTTCATGGCCTCATCCAAAGTATATTCAGATTTCCAACCTAAAATCTCATTTGCCTTTGTAGTATCCGCATATGCAGTGGTAATATCGCCAGGTCGCCTATCAACTACTTTATAATTTAATTTTTTTCCGGATACACGCTCAAAACTTTGTATAGCCTCTAAGACTGAACTCCCTGTACCCGTGCCCACGTTGAACACTTCGTAATTATCAGCATTTTTTCCATCCAATAAACGCTCCAGGGCTACCACATGCGCTTTTGCCAGGTCGACCACATAAATATAATCTCTTATACATGTACCGTCCTTGGTAGGGTAATCATCACCAAAAACAGCGAGTTGGTCCCTTAGTCCAATACCTGTTTGCGTGATAAAGGGCACCAAATTTTGTGGAACACCTTTTGGCAATTCTCCAATTTCAGCACTAGGGTGTGCACCCATAGGATTAAAATATCTTAGGGCAATGGCATTTAGTCCAGGGGTTACCTTACAGGTGTCCGCTATAATTTCCTCGCCCATTTGCTTGGTATTGCCGTATGGGGATTCTGCGACCTTTACCGGTGCGTCTTCCGTAATTGGCATTTTATCGGCCTGTCCATAAACCGTGCAGGATGAACTAAAGATAAAGCTAGCCTTGTTCTTCTTGCACAGTTCCTTTAAAATATAGACCAACGTACCTATGTTGTTCTCATAATATAATAGCGGTTTTTCAACACTTTCACCAACCGCTTTGGACGCCGCAAAATGTATAACACCTGCTACATCTTGATGTCTTTTAAAGAAATCCTCTACTTTATCCTTCTCCTTTAGGTCAATCTTTTCAAATTCCGGCCTCTTACCTGTAATGGTCGTAATGCCGTTTAAAACTTGTTCATCAGAATTGGAGCAATCATCGATAATGACCACCTCAAACCCTTTTTCCTGAAGCTCAACAACGGTATGAGAACCAATAAAACCTAATCCACCTGTAACTAATATTTTCATTTAATTCTATTTCTGCGTTGTTCAAAAGTAAGAAACCTGATTGCTATTCGTTAACAAACCCGATAACCATATCCGTAATATGGTTAATCTGCTCACTATCCAATTCTGTGTGCATTGGTAAGGAAATGACTTCCGTAACCAATTGATTGGTTACCGGAAAATCCTCTTCCTTATAACGCTCATCTGCATATGCCTTTTGTCTGTGTAGGGGAATAGGGTAATAGACACCACAAGGTATATTGTTCTTGTTTAAATATTGAACCAGAGCATCTCGCCTACCATTCGTAATACGTAAGGTATATTGATGGAATACATGACATTCACAGATGTCACAAATACCTTCACAATGGGTAACCGTTTTTGGCGTAATAATATGTTTTTGACCTTCAAATGCCTTTGAATAGGCACGTGCCGCATTTCTTCTTGATTCGCAATAACCATTTAACCTGGGTAATTTTGCGCGTAATACAGCAGCTTGGATAGCATCTAACCTAGAATTGACCCCTACCACATCATGATGATATCTTTCATACATACCATGATTTACAACACCCCTAATTATGTGTGCCAAATCATCATCATTAGTGAAAATAGCACCACCATCCCCGTAACAACCCAAGTTTTTGGAAGGAAAAAAAGAGGTGGCGCCTACGTGCCCTATGCCACCAGCCATATATTTAGTGCCGTCACTGGCATAGTACTTTGCCCCTATTGCTTGTGCATTATCTTCAATTACATATAAATTATGCTTTTTGGCTAAAGCCATTATAGCATCCATATTGGCACATTGACCAAATAAATGAACAGGTACAATTGCCTTTGTTTTAGGAGTTATGGCCTTCTCAATAGCCTCAACATTAATATTAAAAGTATCTGGATAAACATCAACCAAAACAGGCGTTAACTGCAAAAGTGCAATGACCTCTACAGTGGCGGCAAATGTAAAATCTGCTGTAATGACCTCGTCACCGGGCTTTAATCCCAGACCCATCATAGCAATCTGAAGAGCATCCGTACCATTGGCACATGGAATGACATGTTTTACATTTAAATAATCTTCAAGTTCTTTTTGAAACGCATGAACTTCTGGGCCGTTGATAAATGCAGAGGTTTCCAAAATTTCAGCAATGGCTGTATTTACCTGCTCCTTAATTTCTTGGTATTGCCCGTTAAGGTCTACCATTTGTATCTTTTTCATTCTATGGAATTACGTGAAGTCTTACAAAAATACGAAACGGCCGACACTAATTTTATCGAAAGAAACGTAATTTAGCGCAAAAGTAACAGTTTGTCCTTTCTCTACAATCTTATCGGCATTATCGCTACCGGTCTATTGGCACTGGCAGCACCCTTTAGTGCCAAACTTGCACTTTTTGTAAACGGTCGTAAAAAAAGTATAACGCTACTAAGAAATAACATCGCCAAGAACGATCGTACTATTTGGATACATGCGGCATCATTGGGAGAATTTGAACAAGGGTTACCAATCATAGAGCAATTAAAAAAGGATTTTCCTTTACATAAATTGGTTCTTAGTTTTTTTTCCCCTTCTGGTTATGAAGTCAAAAAAAACAGTAACGTTGCTGACGTCATTTGCTATTTACCAATAGATACCAAACATAACGCCTCAGAATTTATTAAAGCGGTGAATCCGGAGTTGGCCATTTTTATCAAATATGAAATTTGGCCCAATTATCTAAGGATGTTGAACAAACAGAATATACCTACCATTTTAGTTTCCGCACTGTTTAAAAAAGAGCAGATCTATTTTAAAAAGTACGGATCGTTTATGCGAAAAGCACTTGCTAATTTTACGCATTTCTTTGTTCAGAACACAGATTCAAAAACCTTATTGTATTCAATTGGCCATAACAATGTTAGTATAACTGGAGACACAAGATTTGACAGGGTTATGAAAATACTAAAACGCAACAATAATTTGACTTTCATGGATACCTTTACAAAGGGCAAATTTTGTTTCGTAGGTGGCAGTACGTGGCCAGAAGATGAAGAACTCGTCACCGCCTATATCAACCAAAGTAAATTGCCCATAAAATTCATTATTGCCCCACATACCGTTAAAGCTTCCCATATAGATTCAATTAAAAGGGCCATACTGAAACCTACAATTTGTTATTCAGAACTTAAAGACGCGCAAATACAAGACTATGATGTCCTTATTATAGATACCATAGGATTACTTACCAAAATATACAGTTATGCGGACATTGCATATGTGGGCGGAGGCTTCGCCACAGGATTACACAATACATTGGAACCTGCGGTTTTTGGCATACCGGTCCTCATTGGGCCTCATTATAAAGGATTTATTGAAGCTGAAAATTTAGTTGCGGCTAAAGGAGTTCTCCCCGTACACACTTTTAAAGATTTTAAATTCAACGTAGATCGTTTTTTTGAAGATATTGACCTACGCAAGAATACAGGATCAATTAATAAAAAATTCATTCATCAGGAAAGCGGAGCTACCGATAAAATTATGGCAACAATACATCCCTTACTTCTAAATAATGTTTTTAAAACGGAAGGATAATCTTTAAAAATAGGTCGATGAAAAATATATAGATCAACCTATGGATGCTTTTTGCATAATACTACTTTACAAAGATAATTTTCAACTTTGGTCGATTTATCCACTTATTCCACAGCAACTTAGCCCATAATTCATATCTTGAGTACAGAAATATAGAATTATGATCATGGAAAAAGAAATTACAGCAGGAGTTAAAATGCTAAATGGATTTTTAAAATTGATGATTGCCTGCCTGATAGGTATTTTAATTGCAATACCCCTTGCAGGATTGGCAGACTGGTTTGGATGGATTTAAAAAATTTAGCCATTATTACGATAATCTACCCAGCTAAAATTTAAGAGCTTCGGTCAAAAGTTCGATATAATGCTACGTATCTCCGTTTATGTACCATATAGATTTCATCTCACCACAATAAAGTAAGGCTTTACATCTAATTTGTAGGACTTTACAACATTTACACGATTAAATTTGGAAATATCGGCTAACTTTAAGATATATAACTTTAAAGTAGGTAATGTTATGAACGATTTATCATTTAAAACGGGGGTAGATACTTATCTATCCATTCTCATTATTGCAATGAACGCATTTTTGGCGGTAGTTGCGGTAGGATCTTTTTTAGCCCTTATAGGGATTGTTTAACTTTTAACACATAGCCCATATTGTTAAAAAAATTACATTAAAAAAGCCCCTTAACAGGGGCTTTTTCATTTTGTTATTTTATGGTCATTGACCTAATTCTTTACTTTTGCTTTCTTCTTGGTTTTTTTCTTCCAAATATCTAACATATCTAAGGAGAAAGGAATTGTTTGCCAAACCGTTGGATAAAATTTTATATTTTTCATGTTTTAAATTCTTAGCAATTATACATGACAAAGGTTTAAAACATATATTTTTTATAAATCAATATATTTATCCAGTTTATGTGCTATTTTACCCAAAAATACACCAATTAACATGAAATTAAGAAATAATTTCACTTTTTAATAAGATTAAAAGCATTTATTTGAACAAACTATAGTCACTATGAAATAGCAAGATATGACCACTATTCTTTCTTGTTAATTAATAATCTTTGCCAAGTTTTATACGCAGACACCATGTCTTTGTTCAATATTGTAGGCTCGTATTTTTTAAAGCATTAAAATTAAGCTTTAGGTAGATCACTAATTTCTTTCCAGTATTCCGCACCCATACCGGCGATCAGGGCCGCACCCCTTGCAGAAACATCGGAAATTACAATATTAGTAACCGGTCTTTGCAGTACATTTGCCAAAAATTGCATTAAAAAACCATTGGCCGTAATACCTCCATCTACCCGAAGTTCTCTTAGTGTTAACAACATTCATTTTAGTAAGTTCATCTGGGTATGCCTGTATTAGAACAGGAACATTCAAATTTGATAGTTTAAGCGTATCTGCAACACCTTTTTCATCTGTAAAAATTGGCAGCAGTACTAATACCCCAACAATCTCATTGGCATGTTTTTTAAAAAGCTCAGTACATTTTTGAGCTTGCTTGAATGTTTCTACACCGCCAAGTTTGGTGTCGGTACTATCCAATAAAATAGGTTTTAAATTTAATTTTGAAAATACCTCTATGATTTCCACACGTGCTTTTTCCACTAAACTATCCGGGAAGAAATCACGATTACCGATAATTATGCCAATACTTAACATTGATGATTTACTATTCATTTATAATTTGTTTATAACCAAGGCAATTAGGCCAAAATCACTTCAATTTCATTATCCTTAAACACTTCCTTGCCCTTATCCTCCATTCCCGAGTCGGTAATAATAAAGTCTATCAAGGATAGTGCACCTAAACTAGCAAGGGCACTTTTACCTATTTTAGTGCTATCTGCAACCAAATACGTTATATCCGCGGCATCTATCATGGCCTTTTTTACAACTAAATCACTGATGTTCGGGTAGGTCAGCCCTGCTTTCAATGAAATTCCTGCCGTGGCCAAAAACAGCTTCTGCACATTTAATCCCTTGAAAAAATCTGCCGCTTTCTGGCCTGTTAAGGACAACGTTGGCGGCTTAAATTCCCCTCCGGTCATAATTACTTCAATATCCGGCTCCGTTCCCAACATCATTGCTATATTTAATGCATTTGTAATGACTGTTAGGTTTTTATAGCCTACAAGTTTTTTTGCTATTTCCGTTGTAGTACTACCGGAATCCAAAATAATGGTATCACCAGGCTCAATGAATTCCAAACACTTTTGCGCAATGATCTCTTTCAATTCCATGTTCTCTTGGTTGACCAAGGAGAAATTGCGAACCTGGTCCCCCATATTCTTTAAAAAAGCACCACCATGCTCTCTAATAATCAAACCCTGAGCCTCTAACTTTTCCAGATCTTGGCGGATGGTCACCTCGGTCACTTTAAACAATTTAGCGAGGTCCACTACTTTTGCGGAACCATCTTCATTTAAGAACTCAATAATCTTCTCCCTTCTTTTATTCGGTAAGTATGCCATATTTTTATAAATAGTAAATTTTCATAAATATAAACAAACTTACCTGCTTAGATTCCGCATTTTGCAATAGGATTATTTTTACTTTTTAACTTTGACGATTATGATTCTACATTAATAATTACACGCTCATATCTTGTAAGGGCAGGACTTCCTTGATCCGTAACTTCTAAAATGACATGCATTGTTCCCAACCGGGCACCTTTTGGAACGACCAAATAAGCTTTGGCGCTATGGTCATTTTCTATGTTAACCGGTATAGCCGTTCTTCCAGAAGATTTGGTAAAAGTGCCAGGCTCACCATAATAGAACCACTTGAACGATAATGTATCACCATCTGGATCAGTAGAGTTTTCCGCATTTCAATCTATACGGTCCCCCACCTTAGCGGTAATCATTTTTTTATTGCTCACTTTTACCACTGGGGGATGATTTGCCTGTTCATAAGGTTTTATGGTCCAATCCATTCTGGCAACAAAATCATTTTGATAAGCTTCTCTCCAACGCCAAATAGTCGCTTTATTATTGGTATGCCAACTACCGTCGTTACCTTCAACCTCATCCTGCGCATTGTTCCATAAAGGCCTGGTTTCTGGTTCCAAAAACCATTTTTCTGTTCTAGGGCGATACAACTCGTACCGACCACCCCAACTTCCCCAATTTGGGTGATCGGGATTTCCAAGACCATTGTTTATCAAATACATAAAACTGGGGGATCGCCCTCCATTAGATAATCCATATGGGGATATTCCGCCCCTAGGGGACCTTTACTTCGTACATGCCGGTCCAGCCAAGGATTATCTACGATTTCAAAATCCGCACCGGCAAACCGCCCATGAAATTTATCTCCACTTATACCGGTCCATGTAGCATGGTGATACCCCCCATAAGCATGAAAACCAGGACTAGCGATATAGAATAAATCTGGAAATGTTTTTCGAAGCCATGGCCCACTATCATCTTGATCGGATATGGTGTAGACCCTGATTTTAGAAACAAATTTATTTAGTTCCGCTTCCGTACGTGTATGCTTTACCTTCCATAATGCCTGAGCCAAACAATTGGACCCTCCCCATACCTGGATCCACACAGGGCGCTCATCATCCTTATCCACCACATTAATAATCCATTCTGAACCTTCAGAATCCATCCCTTCACCTACGGCATTCATTCCATAATCCGCACGACCTTCCTTTACGACCGACCTCAAATAATCTACTTCTGGATAGTCAGGTTCATGTAGCAATAGATTTTTCCTAACCTTTGCATACGCATCCAAGATTTCATAAATACGCCATGTTGCAATTTCATTTTTTTGATGTACGGAGGTTGTTGCCACTAATCCCTCAACATCCCATTGATTGGCATACGTTAAAAACCTTACCAAAGACATGGCATCATCCGGTTCATTCTCAATATCGGTAAGCACCAACACCCTTTGCCTATCTGTACCGGACTGGGCTTTCATAACCGTTACAAACGGTGACAGCATGCTTAAACAAACAAAGAAACCAAAGCGAAGATGTCTCATAATAATTACGTTAAATCATCTTTGACAATCTAATTACTGTCTTAATAGTGATGACGGACAAACGAAAATATTAAAAAATACCAATATTGTTTACTATTTTTTTCGTTTTTTTTCTTTTTATTTTTATTCCTTGATTTTATTAATCTATTCTACAAAAGTGTTTAATACCAATATTTAAATTAAATTGATAAGATGGCATTACACAGTTCAATCGATATCAAATACAAAAAAAGCCATTGAATTAAATTCAATGGCTTAATTATTAAAATTAGTGCTAACTATTGGTAGACCCTAACATAATCCACTTCCATAGTATCTTCTGTAAAAGCAGGGTCTATTGCCCCACCAAGTGTGCCGCCCACAGCAATGTTCATAATTAAAAAGAAATCGCTATTAAACGGTGTAGTATCAGAATTCACCAGGCTATTATGAACCATTTCCCCGTCTACAACAAACTTTATACTATCTGGCGTCCATTCTACGGTATAATTATGAAATTCCGTAGTAGCAGTAGGAACAGAAGTAGCCCCCACTACGGCAGTACCTCCAAAGTTTCCAGGATAATGCAAAGCACTACTAATGGTATTGCTATTATTACCTACGTGTTCCATAATATCAATTTCACCACATGCTGGCCAACCTACTTCATCAAAATTAGCTCCTAGAGCCCATAAAGCTGGCCACGTACCGCCGGCAGAAGGCAGTTTTGCCCTAATTTCAACCCTACCATACGTAAACTCAAACAAGTTTTCAGATTTAATCCTTGCAGAGGTGTACGCAGCATTACCAGTTGGACTTTCACCAAAATCAAAAAACAATACCACCCTATCATATGTAAAGGCCGGAGCAGCACTTAGATCAAAAGACAGTGTCTCCCAACTTTCTACTACAGATGTTGTTGCATCTACCTCATAAAATTCTTGGGCATTGGCCTGGTTTTCCAGTTTTAATCTAACCACTGCCCCAACTGCCGGAGACCAAGTCTTTATTTCCATATTTGTATATGTACTAAGATCTAAAGCAGCATCCACATCAAAAAACGAACCTGCCCATACTTCGGCTCCATTATTCTTTGTGGATTCAGCTACCGTTACAGATGTATTTTCGCCAGAGGCATCAGGGTTTTCTATGACAGCTGTTGCCGCCCCACCAAAATCCGTGAAGACTGGCGCTGCACCTTCAAAATCCTGCACCACTGAAGTAGACCCACCGGCCGCGACCAAGGTAACATCATCATAATAATATTGAACACCACCACCACTACCGGTGCCACGTGCGGTAATCTTTAACACACCATCTTCGACAATTACATTTTCAGGACTATCCGTATATTCCTGTGCCTCGCCATTTCCCCAGCCACCTGCACCGAGGTCGAACGTCCAATTAGCCGGATCCGGAGCTCCATCCGTATCAAATTCGTCTGACCAGACCAAATTGGTATATATAGTCTCTAAGCTCTCTTCTTCCCCACCTGTTGAAGGAGCAGCCGTAAAACGAATATACCATGCAAGGTCAGGATTCATAGAATCATATGTTCTAACATAAAGCAAATCTTCGCTGAGCGATAAAATTTCATACGTTGAAGAACCTACATAATAACTCATAAAACCACCATCGGAAAATTCCATTTGCATTCCAGTTGTTTCGGCCTCTGGCACATTGCCCTCAACCGCAGAAAAAGTCACTTCTTTTTCCCCACTAGTATCAAAATCATAACAGTAATCCTCATCTGCGGTTCCACCAACAACAGCTTTATGACCAACATTGAAGAATGTTTGACCTTTATTATCCAAAACATAAGTTACCTCACCACTACTATTAACGGTAAACGTCAATTCGTCATCACAAAAACAATCTGATATTTCACTTCCACACTTCTCAAATGCTTGGGCAGAATACCATTTAGGATACCACCAATCACCATCAATTCCTTCCCTAGCCGGACCCAAGCCCAAATGGCCGGGCTGCGCAGCAGCAAGAAACCAAGTTTTGGAACTTCCGTCTGTTATTAAATTGACCAAATCTGAATTCATAGCAGGTACATCCACCGTAACCTGTAAGGTTTCCGTTAGGGTAGAACCATCAAATCCAATAACCGTAACAGTTACGGTATAGGTATTTTCACCAGTAGTAGAATATGTTTTAGAGATATATCCAGTTAAGGACTCTCCAGTGGTACCATCACCAAAATCATAGGTATATGATTTAGCACCGGTAGCGGTTGGTTTAAAAGTGACAATTCCTGAGCCATCATCACTTACTTGAGATGTTACCGCAAGGTTAGAAAGCGGTCCAGGATCAAAGCTATCGTCGTCCTCACAACTGACGAACACCATAAGTAATGCCACAAACATGTACATTAAGTTTTTCATAATCTAATTTGTTTTTTGGAGTTAATAAGTACTATTTAAACTACCATTAGACCAATAATGAAAACATTTCCGGTATAGGTCATATTTATAATAGTTTCAACTGCAAATTAATAGTCATATTTATGAAATCCTAAAAATTTACCCCTACAAAAAACATACATCTCAAAATATAACGGTCAAATAAATAAAATCATCAATAAAATACACAAAACAAGGAATATTGCCATATAAATTATGAGAAGTTTTAAAACAGTTGTTGTGGTAATGTTGTGGTGAATTTTGCTTTTGATGTGGAATTATAAACTCATTATATAATCGGTGAGTCCTTCTTCATGTAACAAATTCATTTTTTTGCGAAGACGATATCTTTTTACCTCTACACTTCTAAGCGATATATTTAATAACGGAGCAATTTCCTTAGAAGATAAATTTAAACGCAAATAGGCACAAAGACGTAAGTCATTTGAGGACAGTTCAGGATGAAGGCTTTTAATTTTTTTTAGAAAATCCTTATCCGCATTATTAAATGCATTTTCAAAGAATTTCCAATCATCCTCATTGTTTATATTCCGGTCTATTGTTTTTATTACCGATTTAATCTGTGCATTTACCGGACCATCCTTTAATTTATCCTTAATTGCATTTAGAAATTCATTTTTCTTGATAATACTCATAGTAGAAATAGCCAACTCCCTATTTTTGCTTTCTATCAAATCTTGCAGCTGTTCGTTTTTAATTTGAATAATTTTCTTTTGCGCCTTTAACTTTTTTCTCTTTAACCGTTTTTTGTTCGCTTTTAAAATTTGTTCTTGTTGTTTTTTGTAAAAGCTTTTATATAGCTTATGAACCACTATTAAAAGGAGTAGACCCAATAATACATATATAATTATTACATAAATTGAAAGATACCAAGGTCTTTCAATTTTAAAATTATACGTAGCGACATTATCTACAAGTGCATTACCAACTTTAGCCCTTATCTGTAAGGTGTAGTTCCCAAATGGTAAATTTTTAAAAGAGACTTCCGGTACCGTTGACCAGCTACTCCAATCCGTATATAATCCATCTAATTTATATTGGTAATAAACCTCGGTAAATTTGTCGTATTCAGGAACATTGTATTGAAATTTCAGGTTGTTCTCGGTATAATCAAATAGCGTATTATCCTTTATAGGTATATGAATACTAGGCGCATCATAAAATTCCTTGGAAATCGAAGTTACTGAGACTGAATATGATTTTGGCAAAACTTTATCCAAATTAAGGGTAACATAACCATTTGAAGTACCTATTAAATAGGTTTGGTCACCTAGACCCACAATAGATTCAAAACCCACAACTCCCATACCGTTTCTGAAAAATTTTGGAATGGGTATTTTAACCTGTTCCGGACTGCCGTTCATTATACCGGGAGATACATTAATGATATTATCATTGGAAAAACCCCATAACCTTTCGTTATTATCCGTTGGTTTAAGTACGCCAATAATAGCATCGTCATTTTCAAAAAATTTGCTGTTCAAAACTGTATCCCTAAGAAATTCATTGCCGTTCTTGTCGTACTTAAAAACCCCATTGACAGTAGTATAAATTAAATCATCATGATAGGCTACCAAACTAGACCCCGTACCTTTAGAATCTTTTTGCTTTACGGACAAAACCTTAGTGTAATCTGAATTCAACCTAACATCAAAAATACCTTTGTAATCATGGTTTACCAATACTTGATGGTCATCTACGAATTCAAAAAACCTACTTGAACTTTCAAATCCATCAATTACATTTTCAAAAGTCCAATCATTGCCTACTTTTTTCAAAACACTTAAACCTTCATAATTTCCCTGCAACAATAAATTCTCAGTACCGGGCATAGGATGAATATCCCATGTACCAGGGTAATCGGAAATTTTCTCAACCGTATTCTCCCTCACAACGAACGTTCCGGTATGATGCCCACAAAACAAGGTGCCGTCAATATTCTTCAACAACCAAACTTGGCCCTGTGTACCTTCAATACGTTTAAATTTATCCGTATTGGACCTGTAAAACAACCCCTGGTTAGTGCCCAAGTAAAGAACATCCTTATATAAAATTGCCGTATAAACCACACCCAACTCGCCCACATGGTCTACATATTCCCTAAATGGCGTTTCAAGATTAATTACACTAAGTCCATTGTCCAGTCCTAACCATAAATTTTTGTCCATATCTTGGTACATGGACAAAACAGTATTGTTATGAATACCTTGTTCCTGGTCTATATGCGCGGTAACTATACCCCGCTTATCGATAATAAATAGTCCTTTTGAAATGGTACCCAAAACAATAGAACCATCGTGCAATTTTAAAGTACTATAAACTTTTATGTTAGGTAATAAAGAATCATTGGCCGTTGCCCATTTTTCCAACTTATTGCCCCTGAGCAAATAACACCCATGTTGCTCCGTAATCAATAAAATTGCTTGTTGAAACGAAAATGCACCAATTACAATATCATTTTTTAAAATATCATCATCGGACACCAAAACAGACCTGCCATTTTCCACGGTAAATAGTCCTTTTCCAATGCTTTGAAAATAAATTCTTCTATCGACTTCAAATAATGTTGCCCTAGTCGTTTTGGCATTTATAATATCAATAGTACCATTTTTAATGTGATAACTATAGATGCGGTCCAAGGAACGGAACAGTACCCAATCATTAAATTGTGTAATGGTCCAGAAATGCTCATCCTCTTCTATAGGCTGGGTCAATTTTGAAGAAATGGAAACATACTCCAGTTGACCTAATGCATCTCTTGTCCAATATCCAAATTCCATATAACAACCCGTATAAATACGGTCACCAATAACCCTTACGGATTTTAAAGGGGTGCCGTTTGGGGATGGATATAATACCCATTTCGTTCCATTATACATTAACAGCCCGCTATTGTTCGCAATATAAATACTCTTATCCTGGCCCTGTGATACGCCCCAATTTTGATTACCTGCTGCATAGGTTAAAGGTGCATAGTTTTGAATTGGCGGCAGGTCTTGCGACTTAACGCCCCATATTGCCATATATAGGAGAAACCAAAATATAGGTTTTAATACCATTTGTAGGGGACTACATTGTTTAGTGAGACTTAAATATAAGATTTTTATAACCAGACCAACCTTTAATGATTTTTAGTCAAAATAATGACGGGAATTACAGACTTGATTTTAAATTGGATACAATAAACTAACCGGATAAATAGAAACCAATGAGTTGTTATTATTTACGATTATTTTCATTTACTTTGTTTTACTATATTTGAGGATTACGGTAAGACACATTACCCACAACCAATAAAGGCGTCACCTTTAGAATCAACTTATGAAACAGATACTCCTATTTTTTGCCATTATTAATTTTACAAACTTTGGCATTGGTCAGTCGCTTCCAAAGGAACGTGTAATTATCCTTTCGGATATTGAGGCAGATCCAGATGACACACAGTCTTTTGTTCGTCTGTTCCTATATACCAATGAAATTGATATTAAGGGTATGGTAGCGACTACATCTTGTTGGCTACAGCATAAAATAAATCCGGAATCTTTAAGGAAAATTATTAAAGCGTATGATGAAGTACACCTAAACCTACTAAACCATGATAAAAATTATCCAACCGCATCCACCTTGAACGCTCTAGTAAAAAATGGCTTACCAAAATATGGTATGACCGGCGTAGGACCGGGTATGGACTCTGAAGGTTCTGATTGGATCATTAAAATTCTGGAGGAAAAAGATGACCGTCCATTATGGATTTCCGTTTGGGGAGGCGTTAACACCTTAGCCCAATCCTTACACAAAATCAAGAACACTAAAAGTGCCAAAGAGGCAAAGCGGCTTATTTCAAAATTAAGGGTGTATACGATATCCGATCAAGATGACAGCGGTATTTGGATTCGGAACAATTTTCCGGATTTATTCTATATCGTTAGTCCGGGTGATGAATATAGCCAAGCAACCTGGACAGGAATTAATGCCTATATAAAAGGTATTGATAACACCACAATTAGCAACAAATGGCTTGCCGATAACATTCAACAAAACCATGGACCGTTGGGCACCATTTATCCTGATGTTGCCTGGGGCGTTGAAGGAGACACCCCGGCATTCCTTTCCTTGATACCCAATGGACTTAATATTGCCGAACATCCGGAACTTGGTGGCTGGGGAGGTCGCTATGAATTGTACAAGCCAGATTTTTCAAAGACCAAAGAAGGAGGATCAATTGTAACCATAGCGCCAGAAACCAGACCAATTTGGACCAATGCCATTGATAGCTACACGCCGCATGTCCCCAAGGATTACGGTAGATCGGTACGACCGGACACAATAACATTTACAGGTTATAAGGAAACTTTATGGCGCTGGAGGGATGATTTTCAAAATGACTTTGCAGCCCGTATGGATTGGTCCATAATGAGCTTTGAAGAAGCCAACCATCCACCGACCGTAATATTGACCCATCCTGACGAGCTAACCGTAAAATCCGGCGAGGGCTTTATGTTGGATGCTTTTGATTCTACCGATCCAGATGGTGATAATTTAAGCTTTTTATGGTTCCAGTATCCTGAGATTAGCTCCTATAAAAAGGTGATAAACATGGGGGCCAATAATGTACATTTAGTAAACTTGACCGCGCCAGAAGTGTCAAAAAAAGAAACCCTGCATTTTATCGTTAAGGTTTCTGACAAGGGTTCGCCATCTCTAAGCAGATATAAGCGTGTAAAGGTTACTGTACTACCCAAATAGTCGGAAATACAATTACTGCAGGACAAGTGCCATAAAACCCTCCTTATACGCCCGCCCAAGAGGTAAATGAACGCCGCCCTTTAGAAAAACTTGGTTGCCATTGATCTTGTGAATTTTGGCCATATTGATGATATAGGATTTGTGGATACGTACAAATCTATTCGCGCCCAAAAACTCTTCCCAATACCGTAAGGGTTCTTGGGATAAATATTTGCGTGTTTTGGTAATTATTTCGGTATAATCGGCATCGGACTGAATATATTCAATGTCATACACATCAACCTTTATATGTTCATAACCGGATTTGATAAATATATGTTCCAAAGCGTGTTCTTCCTTATCTTTTAAAGAATTTGCCATTTGGGTATTATTCTTTGTAGGCACTTTGGAAACTGCTTGCACAAATCGTTCAAAGGAAAATGGTTTTAAAAGATAATCTACTACATCATATTCATAACTTTCAAGGGCATAGTCCGCAAATGCGGTAGTCAAGATAATATTGGGTCTATGCTTAAGCACCTTTAGAAATTCAATTCCAGAAATTTTAGGCAAGTGTATGTCCAAAAAAATTAAATCAATAGCTGTACGCTTTAAAAATTCCAATGCCTGCAGCCCATCTGCAAATGTGCCTTTTAACTCCATGTTTCCAAAATCGGCAATGTACTTTTTTAGCACACGCTGTGCCGGTGGTTGATCTTCAATAATAATACAATTGATCATAATTTTGCCCTTGTTAGCTGTAACTTCAAATGTACGTAATAAACATCCTGCTCATTTTGGATATGTAGATCGTGCGCATTGGAATAAAGCAACTCTAACCGTTTTTTTACATTTTTCAATCCTATTCCGCTAGATAGATTTTCCGTATTCGCCAGTGACAAAAAGGAATTTCTACATTCAAAATTCAACATGCCATTTTCATTAATATCTATGTTAATGTCGATAAAAATATTGTCAGATTGACTAGCGGTACTATGTTTAAAGGCATTTTCTATAAAGACCGATAGTATTAAAGGCGCAATGACATACTCTGTTGTATTGCCGTGCATGCTAAAGGAAACCTTACCCCTTTCCTCTATCTGCATTTCATTAAGCTTTGTAAAATTTTTAAGGTGGGCTATTTCCTTTTGAAGGCCTACGTAATTCTCTTTGCAATCATACAGCATATAACGCAATACAGATGAAAGCTCCAAAATAATAGAAGGAGTTTTTGGGGACTGTTCAATGGCGTACGAATAAAGATTGTTTAAATTATTGAACAAAAAATGTGGGTTGATCTGGGACTTTAAAAACAGGAGTTCACTTTGAACAACGGATGTTCGCAGTTCTTCAACCTCCAATTGTTTTTTAGAGGCATCCCAGGCAAACTTAAAACCTGCCAGAATAAGGATAACGGGCATAACGTCTAGCAAACTATAAACGATACCGGGAAAATGTTGACCTCTTGAAAATGGATAAAAAATACGCTCCAACACCAACTCCTCCACCATTATTATAACAGCTATGACAAGCATTACCAATATAAAGAACAAAAGATATTTTTTAGTATAAAAAAAACGGGGCAACAATATATAATTGATAAGTAAAGCGCCCAATGCATAATTTAAAAAGGCAAAGATGTTAAATGCGGGTATTTCCGGTTGGTTCTTATCAAAAGAAAAAAATAAGAACAATACGATATGTAGTACCAATTGAAATATAACTTCCTTTGAAATACTGTTCAAAAATGAAAATTTTGGCCCCATGTATTAAAAATACCCAATTACGTAAAATAACCGTTAATAAAACCGCCATCGACAGTATTAGCAAGGTAAACACCAATAATTAAAAATGTCGTTTGCACTATAACCTAGGTCGTTTGCAGAAAATTAATTTCATTAATGTAATCTTTACACCAACTTTGATTAAAATCAACTCAAATTATGCGTAAACAAGTTTTAATAATTATAATTCTAGGTTTCATTATTGGAAGTCCGCTCACCTTTGCACAGGAAGTTACAACGACCATAACGGGTAAGGTCATTGAGGAAAATGGTGGCGGACCAATTGAATTCGCAACGGTGCTAGTAGGTAATCCCAAAGATCAGAAACCAATAGTAGGAACCACCACTTTAGAGGATGGGAGCTTTATTCTGGAAACCGATGCTCAAAATTTTTACATTGAAGTAAGTTTTATTGGTTTTACCACAAAGCAATATGACAATCCACAAATAAATAATGCAAAAATAGATTTGGGAACGGTGACCTTGGCAGAAGATTCACAACAATTAGATGAAGTCGTCGTAGAAGGAGAGGTATCACAGACCACATTTAAGTTAGACAAAAGAATTTTCAATGTAGGAGCAGATTTGAGCAGTACTGGCGCAAGCGCGTTAGAAGTATTGAACAATGTCCCCTCCGTTAATGTGAACATTGAAGGACAAATTAGTTTACGGGGCAGTCAAGGAGTACAAATGCTGATCAACGGCAAACCTTCGGTAATTGCCAATGAACAGGGCAACGCCTTGGGGACATTGACAGCAGATATGATAGAGCGCATAGAGGTGATTACGAATCCGTCCGCGAAATATGATGCGGAAGGTACTTCGGGCATTATAAACATAGTATTGAAAAAAGAGGAAAAAAAAGGTTTAAACGGCGCAGTTACTTTAAATACGGGAGTTCCCAATAATCACAGTATAGGTTTAAGTTTAAATAGGCGCACAGAAAAATTTAACCTATTTAGCCAAATGGGATTTGGCCGAAGAACCTTCCCAAGCGATAATGAAACAGAAAACCGCAATTTATCGGACAACACATATATTACCAGTAATGGGGAAAGCGATAAAAATGAAACCTTTTTCAATCTCATCCTAGGCACCGACTATCATATCAATGATTTGAACGTAATTACGTTATCCGGAAATTTTGCTTATGAATGGGAAAAAGAAACTTCAGATGCCTTGTTCAGTACTTTTGACACCTCTAATGAGCGCACGGATGCATTTAACCGTAACGAACTTACAACGGCCACCAACCCAAAATACTCCTATGAGCTCCAATACAAAAAAGACTTTGAGGGCAATGAGGAGCAATCATTACTTTTGAGTGCCACAGGAAACCTTTTTGCCAAAGACCAGTCATCAGATTTCATCAATACCATTGTTTTTGGTGCCGGTGATGATATGCAACAACGATCCCGTACGGATTTTAGTCAAGCGGATTATACGTTTAAGGCAGACTACACACACCCTTGGGCAGAAAAATACACCCTTGAAACTGGGGCACAGTACCAAATAAACGATGTTGAAAATGATTTTGCCATTAGTGATTTTGACGGTACAGGATTTATTGAAAATCCAGATTTGACCAATGTTTTTGAATGGACACAAAAAGTATTGGGCATATATGCCACTACGGCTTATGAAAGTGATGCTTGGGGGCTTAAATTAGGGCTTAGATTTGAGGATACCGACCTTGCTACCCTATTAAGGAATACCAACGAAAGCAATGACCAGAACTATAATAATTTATTTCCCAGTGGCCATACCTCCTATAAATTCAGTGACAACCTATCATTACAGGCAGGGTATTCAAAGCGGATATTTAGACCTAGAATGTGGGATTTGAATCCGTTTTTCAATATTCGCAACAATTTTAGCATACGCACCGGAAATCCTAATTTACAGCCAGAATTTACCGATAGTTATGAGATTACAAGTATTTATAAAATTGGTAAGGTTTCTATGAACTTTGGTGTCTTTTATAGGCATACGGAAGATGTTGTAGAACGTATTGTAGCGTTTGAGGACAATGTAAGTATTTCCAGGCCGGAGAATATTGGTATTAACAATACAACAGGAATTGAGTTCAATGCAAAATACATACCTACCAACTGGCTTTCCTTTACCAATGACTTTAATTACAGTAGTTTTAAAAGAGATGGTGACTTTGAAGGCAATTCGTTTGATTTTAAAGGCGACCAATGGTCTACCAGATTGACCAATAAAGTAAAGTTACCGGCAGACTTTGATTTGGAATTTATAGGCCAGTACCAATCTGGCTATAGAACGTTGCAACAGGAAATTGCGGACAATCTATTTATGGATTTTGGGGCGCGCAAAAAGATTTTTAAGGGAAAGGCCATTTTGAGCCTTAGCGTTAGAGATGTATTTGCTTCCCGTATAAGAGAAAGCATTACCAACCAACCTGGCTTTTATTTGAGGGATTTTAGCCAGCAAGGTCGTTTTATAACCTTTGGTGTTAGTTTTGGCTTTGGCAAAGGTGAGGCAATGGAATTTTCCGGTCAGAAACATTTTTAAAGAATGCTTATAATCATAGGTTGTAATTATATTCCTAGGTAAGTGCCAATTTTGACTTAAAATTTTAATTCTATAGAAATATTTAGGAACTTCACTACTTCTATTAGGATTGAAATGGTAAGCACAGAAGCAAAACTTAAGGAGCGTATTAAGGAACTTACTTGCCTATACGAAGTAACTTCCATCATAGTAAATTCAGACTACAGTCAGTTGCACACTTCGTTAGAGGCGATTACATTTTGTTTGAAAAAGGCATGGCAGTTTGAAGATGATACCGAAGTGTTGTTGCAAAGTGGCGATTATGATATTAAGACAGATGGATACCATAATGAAATGGTATACCTTAAATCTAATATTAGGGTATTCAACGAAGTCTCCGGTTTTATTAAAGTGGGGTATCCAAAGAAAAAATATAAACAGACCGATTTTTTGGTGGAAGAGGAAAAACTGCTTGAGAATGTAGCTTTGGCCGTAGGCAATCTATTGGAACGAAAACAAGTACATGATAGTGAGGCCGCTATAAAAAGACAGGTTGAAAGGGCGGATAGACTACATATTTTAGGGGAGATCACCGCTGGTATAGCCCATGAGATCAATACGCCGTTGGCCAATATTCTAGGGTTTACGGAACTTTTAAAGGAACGTATTACCGATACCGACGCTTTGCGCGATCTTAATAAAATTGTGGACAATGCTATTTTTAGCCGTGAAGTGGTCAAAAAATTAATGTTTTTTGCTTGTGAAATGCCACAGCAAATGAACGTAATACAAGTTATTCCTTTAATAGAGGATGTATTGAACTTATTGGGCCCCTCTATACGGACAAAAAACATTCAATTGGTCAAATCCTTCAGTCATCAGGACATTGCATTACGTGCAGATAATGTACAGTTGACCCAAGTACTGTTTAATTTGATCATGAACGCAATTTATTTCTCACCAAAAGGAGGTAAAATTGAAATTAACCTAAAAAAAGGAACAAAGTATATAACCCTCCGTATTACCGATGAAGGTTCGGGAATTGCTTTGGAAAACGAGGACAAGGTTTTTGAACCATTTTTTACCACAAAGCCCCTTGGTGAGGGTTCAGGATTGGGACTAAGTGTCGTACATGGCATCATTAGTAGTCATAAGGGTACCATAACGCATGGCAAGAACCATCCCCAAGGCACTATATTTACCATATCTTTTCCTAAATTACCATAATGGCACTGCGCAAAGAAAATATATTGCTTGTAGATGATGACTTAGATATTCTAGAGTTGTTACAACGGCATTTACAGTCTATGGACTATCACATATTTAAGGCGGTATCCGTTAAACAGGCGCTCTATATCTTAAAAGATACATTTATAGACCTTTTGATAACCGATATCCAGATGCCAGAAGTTGACGGTTTACAATTGGTACGGTTTGCAGACGAGCATTATCCAGATATTCCAAAATTGGTCATTACCGGCTACCCATCCGTAAACGGCGCCCTAGAAGTTTTTAAATCCGGTGCTACGGATTATCTTACCAAGCCTTTTACCAAGGATGAACTAAAACAGGCCGTAGACAAATCATTAAAGGGCAAAATTAGAAAAGATGCCCCTAAAGCATTGACCATTCCACATAAGGGCAAGGGGTATGCAGAAATGATAGGCTCTTCCCCCGCCTTTCAAAAAATAACGGATATCATTGACCGGTAAAAGATAACAAGGCAACCGTTTTGATAAATGGAGAAAGCGGCACCGGTAAAGAGCTGGTTGCTAGGGCCATTCATTATTCAGGAACATTTTCCAGGGCATCATTTATACCGGTCAATTGCGGGGCCATACCGAAAATTTATTGGAAGCGGAGCTTTTTGGTTATATAAAAGGAGCTTTCACCGGAGCCAATGAAAACCGAAATGGATTTTTTCAGGCAGCAGAAGGGGGTACACTTTTTCTGGATGAAATTGGTACGGCACCACTCTCCGTACAGACCAAACTATTAAGGGCCATTCAAGAAAAAGAAATTACAAAAATAGTTCTCGTAAAGTAGAAAAAGTAGATATACGAATCATAGCGGCAACCAACAGTAACCTTCAAGAGGCCATAGCCCAAAATGAATTTAGGGAAGACCTCTATTATCGGTTAACCGTT
>NZ_JAUKUC010000005.1:0-17010 GCF_030505015.1 Maribacter confluentis | reverse complement strand
TTTTGTGGTCTTTTATACTGCGCTTAACGCGTTACGGGATTTTAGGGATAATTTTTCTAGAGAATTATGGGACAGTGTGGGGTATGCCGGTGATGCTTCTATTTTACATTATCTGAACTTCCAATAGCATTTTTGGTGTTACTCGTATTGGGGTTGTTCGGGTTGATAAATAATATACTTTAGGGCTTTTATGGGGTTTCATTTCTTGTTGATACTGGCAAGTGTGCTGGTAGGGGTTTCTACCTTTTTATTTCAACAAGGCGCCCTTCAGCCTGTGTATTGGATGGTGTGTATCGGTTTTGGACTTTATGCCTGCTATGTGCCGTTCAATTGTATCTTTTTTGATCGGATGATCGCTACTTTTTCTATTAAAGGTAATGCTGGTTACCTTATTTATATTGCAGATTCCTTTGGTTACTTGGGTAGTATGGCGGTACTACTTTATAAAAATTTTGGAAGTCCAAATAGTTCTTGGCTACAGTTTTTCATGGGTGCTACCTACTGTATTGCCTTTTTGGGTGTAGGTGTTTCTATTGTATCCATGTTCTATTTTCAAAGGAAATACAAGCAAAATAATTCTAGTATCCATTTTAAAATCCCCATGGTTAATGGCAGATATTGAGTATGATTTAGTTGTAGTTGGTGGTGGTGTGTTAGGTACTTTTCATGCCTATCATGCCATGAAGAAAGGGTTAAAAGTAGCTTTGCTCGAAAAAGATGCTATGCCCAAAGGGGCTACAGTTCGCAATTTTGGACAGGTGGTACCCTCTGGTATGAATACCAAATGGCAACAATACGGTCGTAAAAGCTTAAGGATATATAAGAAGATCCATGCTAAATTTGATATTTCGGTACGGCAAGAAGGATCTATTTATTTGGCTTCTAATGATGATGAGATTCAGCTAATTGAAGAGTTGAAGGAAATTAACCGAGCCAATGATTACACTTCTATTCTTTTTACAAAGACGGAATGTCTTAGAAAATACCCAGGATTAAATGAGCGGTACGTAAAAGCTGGCTTATTCTTTCCTGAGGAAATTACGGTAGAACCTCGAACCATGATCGGTCGTGTACATAAATATTTAAAGAAAAAAGGGGTAAGCATTTTTTATAAGGCTAAGGTAATTGAATGCAATGCGCTTAAAAATGAAGTAAGCACTCAATTGGCAAACGGTAGAATGTTGATGTCTGCAAAGGTAATTATCTGTAATGGTAGCGATTTTAAAACGTTGTATCCAGAACTATTTTCCACTAGTGATTTAGAGGTTTCTAAGTTACAAATGATGAAAACCAAATCACAAGGCGATTTTAAAATTAGCGGATCTATTTTAACGGGACTTTCCATTAGAAGATATGAGGCTTTTGCTGAGTGTCCGTCTTATTTAAAGATCAAATCCAAAGAACCAATGGATAGTCTTGAGAAAAAATGGGGAGTACACATTCTATTTAAACAAGCTATGGATGGTGGGGTTATTCTTGGGGATTCTCATGAATATGCAGATGCGGACAATATTGATGATCTCGGGTTCGACTTAAATATGGATATTGATGATTTAATGCTAACCAGGGCCAAAGAAATTTTTAGCCTGCCCACCTATGAAATTGAACAGCGTTGGTTTGGCATGTATTCTCAATGTAAGAATTCTGATATTTATGAGCGCACCATAGATAGGAATATTCATATTGTTACCGGTATTGGGGGTAAGGGAATGACCGGTAGTGCAGGTTTTTCAAAACAGAACATTCAACAAATTTTTAATATTTAGCATGCATACAATTAAATTGGCCGTATTTGATATGGCAGGTACTGTTGTCAATGAAGACAATGTAGTATATAAGACTTTACAAAAGGCGATCAATGAGAGAGGTTTTCAATTGACCTTGGATTTTGTGCTAGAACACGGTGCCGGTAAAGAAAAACATCAAGCAATAAAAGATATTATTATAGCAGACATCGGTAGTGTTGATGCAGAAATGGCAGCTTCCATTTTTGAAGATTTTAAGGTGTTGCTTAATGAAGCATACCATAAGCTAGACGTAGGTAGTTATGAAGGGGTAGAACAGATGTTACTGTCATTAAAAGAAAATGGCATTAAAGTAGCTTTGAATACAGGGTACGATAGTAAAACCGCCCAGTTATTATTAAATAAAATGAATTGGACCAAAGGCAAGCAGTATGATGTTTTAGTAACGGCAGATGATGTGGTTCTTGGTAGGCCTAATCCAGATATGATCGTGGAGGCAATGATGAAACTTAACGTTCATGATGAAGAACTGGTGCTAAAAGCTGGTGATTCCATAATCGATATTGAAGAGGGTAAAAATGCAAATTGTGGGGTTACGATCGGGGTGACCACTGGCGCACATACCAGACATCAGTTATTAAGTGCAAACCCAACCCATGTTCTTGATAGCTTAACCGAATTAAGGCAGCTGCTATTACTATCTTAAAAAGTAAAATAAAAATAAAAAAAGCCACTGATCGTGGCTTTTTTTTATTTACATGTTCTGGTTGGCTATATGAAAAAGTAAAGTACCAACATAGTTGCCGTATTGTTGCTCCTGTTTTCTGGGACATGGGCAATTCTACCATCAAAGAAAATAGAATCCCCTACTTTTATAAGTACTTCTTCTTCGTCAATAATGTAGTAACATTCTCCCGAGAGCATGTATTTGAATTCGTAGGCATCGGTTTTTACCTTGTCTCTTTTAGAGTTGGGGTGTACGTGTAATAATACGGCTTCAAAACCTAGGCTATTAAGCTGTTTGCCAAAAATAAGCGAATAAGAAAATCCGATAGCATCGTCTTCTTTTTCAATAAAGGTATTATCCTCTTTTCTAGAAACAATAAAATTGGCTCCGTTAGATTGTGGTAGTCCGCTAAAAAAATCGGTCACTTCAATATCCAAGGAACTTATAATTTTTAATAGTACGGGTAATGAGGGAATTGTTCTACCATTTTCTATTCTAGAAATAAGTCCTGCTGTTACTCCGGCGCGCATGGCAATTTCACTAATAGTCAAATTCCCGTTTTTACGAATTTCTTTGATCCGTTTGCCAATTCCAATAAGGTAATCATCCATTGATAAGTGTTCTCCTACAAACATAATGAAAAATAAAATGTATTGTTTTTTGGTAGGTGCTACAGCTGTAATCAGCCATGGTGCAGGGACTTAACATAAAACTTACATTTTGCATATTTGTAAATAATGTTTAACTAACCTTAAGCTAACTTTAGCCTTGTAATAGTTGCAATTGCTTAATGTGTAATAGGCTTGTCATTGAATTTTCATTTAGATATTTGCTAAACTAACAAACCAAAGTTTACAAATACGAACAAAATGAAAAAAACATTATTAATTGCAATGCTTGTGTTTTTAGCAAGTTTTGTAGCACATGCCCAAACGGTATTTACGGGTAAGGTGTTAGACGAAAACCAAGTTCCTTTACCTGGTGCTACTGTAATAGTGAAAGGAACAACGAACGGGGTGGCCACAGATTTTGATGGCAACTTCAGTATTGAACTGAACGGTTCAAATGACATTTTAGTGGTGTCCTATATTGGGTATATTGCTCAGGAGTATAATACAGCGAATAAAATTACGGGCACCATAAATTTACAGCCCGATTCTCAACAACTAGATGAGGTTGTAGTTACCGCATTGGGAATAGAAAGAGAGAAAAAATCTTTGGGTTACGCCTCTCAAGAATTGGATAATGACGAGGTTGTTCAGGCACGGGAGCCAAACTTATTGAACAGTATGTCCGGTAAGGTGGCCGGTTTACAAATTACCAACAGCCCAACCGGATTGGGTGGCTCGGCAAGGGTTTCTATTCGTGGTGATGCTTCTCTGAACATTAATGGTAACTCGCCATTGTTCATTGTAGATGGTACTCCTATCAGTAATGAAATTGTTGGTTCTAGTGGATCAGGTACGCAGAGTGTAGATTATGGTAATGGTGCAGCTGAAATCAATCCGCAAGATATAGAATCGATCAACGTACTAAAAGGACCGGCTGCAGCAGCGCTTTATGGATCAAGAGCGGCAAACGGTGCTATTATCATAACAACTAAAAAGGGAAATCCCAAAGTAGTAAGCTTGGTGTTTCTTTTAATACGGGCATTACCGTAGAAAATGTATTAATGCTGCCAGACTGGCAAATGAGTACGGACAAGGGAACAACCAACAGTTTTCTTTTGTAGATGGTAGTGGTTCCGGTATTGCCGATGGTGTTGATGAAAGTTGGGGTCCAAGATTGGATACCGGACTTATGATTGCACAATTTGACTCGCCAAGAACAGATGGAACCAGAGGTGGTGACACCTCGGTGAGTAATGCCGATATTATTCCTACACCATGGGTGTCTCAACCTGATAATACAAAAGATTTCTTTGAAACTGGTATTACAAAAACCAATAGTATTGCCATTTCTAAAAGTGGTGAAATGGGAAACATGAGATTGTCGTTTCAGAACTTGGATCAAGAAGGTACATTGCCCAATACTGATCTCAATAGGAATACCTTAAGTTTTTCCGGAACCATGAATGTATCGGATAAAGTAAAGGTAAATGCCAATCTTAATTATGTAAAGACAGATAGTGACAATAGACCTGCAGTAGGTTACGGTACGGAAAGTATCATGTACCTGTTCATTTGGTACGGGCGCCAATTGAATACCAATAACCTTAGAGATTATTGGCAACCTGGTCTAGAGGGTATACAGCAGTTTAACTACAACTACAACTACCACGATAACCCTTATTTTACTATGTATGAGAATACCAATGCGCAAGATAAGGATCGTATGTTCGGTAATGTTAGCCTTACTTATGATATTAGCGAAAACTGGAAGTTGTTGCTTCGTAGCGGTCGTGATTTCTATAGAGATTTTAGGGTTCGTAAAAGAGCGTTCAGTACGCAGCGTTTTCCTTTTGGGACATACCAAGAAGATAATATTTTCTTTGAAGAAAGTAATTCTGATTTCTTGCTGAGTTATAATAAAACCTTTGGGGAAAAATTTAATTTAAATATTTCCGCAGGTGGAAACCAATTACGTCAAAAGCAAGACTTTACAAAAAGTGTAGCTCCACAGTTGATCAATCCTGGGGTGTATTCATTTAACAATAGTAGACAGGCGGTGCAAGTGAGCTCTAACAACAGTGAAAAGCGCATCAATAGTTTATACGGTTATGCCAGATTTGGCTATGACAATGTATTGTTTATGGACATTACAGGAAGAAACGACTGGTCTAGTACATTGCCAGAAGGTAATAATTCATATTTCTATCCGTCGGTTACATTAAGTGCCATTGCCAGTGATATGTTCAATATGCCAGACTGGGTAACGTTTGCCAAGGTAAGGGCTGCTTATGCTGAGGTAGGTAATGATACCGATGCGTATAGATTGCGTAGTTTTTACCAAAATGAGACTCAATTTGATAGTTCTACCCCTATACTGACAGAATCTTCACTGATACCAAATTCAAATTTGAAACCAGAGATAACCGGCTCTTATGAATTTGGTCTGGATCTGCGTTTTCTACAAAGTAGAATTAATTTGGATATGACCTATTATGATAGTGCTACCAAAAACCAGATCATAAATATTAGTACGGATATTGCCAGTGGTTATAGCAGTCAGTTGATCAATGCGGGCGAGGTACGTAACTACGGTTTTGAAGCTATCGCCAACTTTGTTCCGGTACTTACAGATAACTTTAAATGGAGCTCTACATTCAACTTTGCTACCAACAAAAGTGAAGTGACCGATTTAGGAGATGATATCCAGTTCACCTTAACTTCAGCGAACGGGGCATATATTCAAGCCCGTGAAGGAGGTTCTATCAGTGCTATTTATGGTAGAGGTTTTCAAAGGGTAGAAGATGAGGATAGCGAGTATTTTGGTCAAATGATCATTAATAACCAAGGTATTCCGGAACGAACAGATGATTTGGTATACCAAGGCGATTATGCCCCAGATTTTACTTTGGGCATGCAAAATACGTTCAAATATAAGAATGTTGACCTAGGATTCTTGATCGATACCAGACAAGGGGGTATCGTAGTATCTAGGACTAAGACCATTGGTAGTACTTCTGGTCAACTGCAGGAAACATTGGAAGGTAGAGAAACGGGTATCGTAGCTGAAGGTGTAGTAAATACCGGTACTGCAGAAAGTCCTAATTATGTGCCAAATACCGTAAATGTGGATGCTAGAACATTCAACAACAGATATTATGAAAGGGATAATGTAGAAGCCGCAAAGTATGATGCCTCTTATACCAAACTTAGAGAGGTTTCTTTAGGATATTCTTTTCCGCAAAAATGATCGATCAATTACCGATCACCAATGCTAGAATTTCTGTAACTGGTAGAAACCTGATTCTATGGACGGACAATCCTCATTTCGACCCTGAAACGGTTGGGGTATCGGGTGGTACGCTACAACCGGGTATTGAAAATATGTCTTACCCAAGTTCACGTTCGTTTACCTTCAATTTACAGGTTAATTTCTAAGAGTAGAAGAAACTATTAATTAAAGAAATCATGAAAAAAACATTATTAATTATATGTGCTTTGGTATTGGCGGTAAGCTGTACCGAAGATTTTGAAACGATCAATATAAACCCTAACTATCCTGCTTCTGCAGAGCCGGGATTATTGTTGCCGGGCGTACAAAGAGAGATGGCCTATAATTGGGGCGATCAAGGTTGGGAAGAAGGTTTTACCGTAGTACAATATGGGGCAAGACTTCAGTTTACCAGTGGTGATACCTATAACTGGTCTCCTTCCGGTGATCCTTATGATAACGCATATGCATCTCTAAGAGATGTAGAAAATATTATTAGGGATACCGAAGCTAACGAAGATGCACAGAATTATTACGGCGTCGCCTTGGTGATGAAATCATGGATCTATTCTTATGTTACCGATGCTTACGGAGATGTGCCTTACTCTGAAGCTACCATGGGTATTGAGAATGGTAATGTTACTCCTGCTTTTGATGCTCAAAGTGCTATATATGCCGGTATGTTGGCAGATTTAGAAACTGCAAACACGGTTTTGACCGATGCCGATAATATTTCAGGTGATATTTTTTATGACGGCGATATTGAAAAATGGAGAAAATTTGCCAATTCGTTAAGATTGCGTTTGCTAATGCGTATCAGTGATGTGGATAATGCAACTGCCGTTGCGGGAATGATCCAGATTACGAGTAACCCTTCTGCGTATCCTATTTTTGAGAGTAATGAGGATATGACCGTAGTGACATGGAATTCAGATAACCCACAGCCAAAATATGACACACGCAGTGGTAGTTTTGATGAGGTTCGTTTAAGTCAAACCTTAGAAACTCGCTTAAAGGATTTGAACGATAATAGATTGTATGTTTTCGCACAGCCGACCACAGCTTCTGAAAAGGGAATTTTCTCTGAAAATTTTGATGATTATGTAGGTATGCCCAATGGGTTGGATGATGAAGCGGCATTAGGATATAGTCCCTCTGGAAACCCAGATGAGTCCGGCTCTAATTTCATTTCCAGATTGGGTATTTTGTTGGGCTGTAGAGCATGTAACCCAGAGCAGGCATCTGCTACCGCTTCACAGACCATTATTATGAGCTACTCTGAACTACAGTTCATTTTGGCAGAGGCTGCGGAAAGAGGATTCATTTCTACAGGTGATGCGACTACGTACTATGAAAACGGAATTAGAGCTTCTTTTGAGTATTACACAGAAAGAGTTGCCGCCGGAGGATGGTCTGATATTGCCAATGCTATGCAAGCAACGGACATTGATGGCTATGTAGCGCAAAATGCCGTAGCTCTTTCGGGCGATACCGATGACAACTTGGCTAAAATCGCACTTCAAAAATGGATTTCTCTTTTCTATACCGGATTTGAAGGATGGTCAGATTGGAGAAGAACGGGAATGCCAGAAGTAATTCCAGGTCCAGATGCTGTTAACGATGGTATGGTTCCGGTACGTTTTCAATATCCAAATTCTGTGAAATCTACCAATAGCGAAAACTACAATGCCGCTGTACAAAGTATGGGTGCCGATGATATTAATACCAAACTTTGGTGGGATGTTGATTAAGCAAAAGGTTAAAAAGTACACATCAATTATAACACTGACCATAGGGATGACCTCCCTATGGTCTTGTGATTATGACAAGTTGGATAAATGGGTTCTGAAACCACCCATGTTGTGGTGATCGGTTTTGATGGGTTGAGTCCGGACGGACTCCAAAATGCTGATACGCCTACTTTTGATACCATGATAGAAGAGGGTGCTTCAACCATGCACGCAAGGGCAGTTTTGCCCACAAGTTCAAGTACCAATTGGGCTTCTATGATTATGGGTGCCGGACCGGAACAACACGGTATTACATCCAATGCTTGGGAGAAGGATAATTTAGTTTTACCCGCAGTTACACAGAGCGAACCTTTCTTGTTTCCCAGTATTTTTCATTTGATTCGTGAGCAAAGAACATCGGAAAAAATTGGAGCAATTTATCATTGGGGAGGTTTTGGACGGTTATTTGAGAAGAATGCGGTAGACTTTGATGAAAATCCTGCTACCGAGGAAAAAAACGGCTGTGAACGCCAGTAGCTATATCAAGTAGAAAAACCCTTATTTACGTTTGTCCACTTTGATCATATTGATCACGCCGGTCATGAGTTTGGGCACGGTACAAAAGAGTATTACCATGCGGTTGAAAAGGCAGATTCATTATTGGCGGAAATTATGAAGGCCATTACAAAATCTGGTATGGCAGATAATACTATGGTAGTCATTAGTTCTGATCATGGCGGTAAGGGCAAAGGGCATGGTGGCGAATCTATGGAAGAAATTGAAATACCTTTTATTCTTTGGGGCAAGGGTATAAAAAAAGATTATAGGATAAAATATCCGGTATACCAATATGACAATGCTGCAACTGTTGCATACGCCCTTCAAATTAAAACACCACGTGCATGGATCGGTAGACCTGTACTTGAGGCTTTTGAGGGTGAAAATGTGGAAGATGATTACCCTACTTTGGTACAGTTGAAAAAACCAAGATTAAATAGACCGGCAAAAGGTTATGCAGCAGATGGGGGCTTGTTCAATGAGGAGGCCCAGTTAGTATTGGAGAACCAAATGCCTACGGTGAAATTAGGTATACGCTAAATGGTGCAATGCCAACGAAAGAATCCAACACCTTTAAACGGTCCATAGTTCTAAAAGAAAATACGGTGGTAAAGTGCCATATTTGTTGCTGATAAGTTGAGCAGTGGGGTTTCCGAAGCATTTTTTAGGATAAAACCAGCATCGCTTAAAGCTCCTGTTTCTTATGAGGTTTTTCATTTAGATTAAGATTGTTACATCAATTCTTGGATTTTTTTTAATTTATTGATTTTGGGCAAATTCATCTGGCTTGACCTCGTTCCAAACCTTAATTTATCACCTTCTTTGATACCTGAATTTATTTGCACGTAAATACCGTCGCTTATGCCCAGTTCAATATCCTTACGCTCAAATTTCTGGTCACCGGTAGCAATTTCCACAAATGGTTTTTTGGTTTTGTCGTCAAATTGGACCAATGCCTCCTTTACGGCCAAAACACTGTCCGCTCGTGCAAGGATAATAGAGGCATTAGCGCTAAGTCCGGCCCTAATGAATACACTATCCTGCTTTTTAAGGGTCCCTTTAATTTCAAATTGTATGGCGCCGTTCTCTTCATTGCCCTTTGGGGCTATATAATCAAGAACCGCATCAAAAAACTTTGTCCTCAATGGCACCAACCGTAATTTCCAAAGGTAGATTTTCCTTAATCTTGCCTACTTCGGATTCATCGACCTTTCCTTCAAATATCATTTTGTCCACATCCGCAATAGCCGCAATAGTAGTGCCCTCGTTAAAATTGTTGCTTTCTATAACCTGGTTGCCCACTTCACAGGTACTTCCAGTACCATACCACTTACCGTGGCCCTTATTTGCGTATTTGCGGCATTACCGTACCCGGCAGTTGTACCGGTCTTAACAATATCAAAGCGCTTATTTGCGGCAGCGAACGATTGCTTTGCCTGATTATAGGTTACTTCTGCTCTCTCTAAATCCACCTTTGATATTACACCTTTCTCAAACAGGCTTTTTTGCCGGGCCAAATTTCTTGCTTGATCATCCAAATTTATCTTGGCTTCATCAATATTGTTTCTTGCATCGTTCAATGCACTTAAATTGGGCACTACCTTTATGGTACATAACAAATCACGGACTGTACATAATCCCCGCCCTCTACAAATATTTCATCTATCACCCCAGAAATATTAGGTTTGATCAATACTTCCTCTAGAGGTAAAATACTACCGGTAGCCATTGTTTTTCTTATAATCGTCTGCTTGGACGGTTCTTCTGTCTGATAAACAACCGGGTCCTCAGCATTTTTTTGATACAAATAATACATAGACCCACCAAAGGCCAAAACAATAATTAAAAGAATGACAATAGTTGCTGATTTTTTCATTTTTTGATCGGTTATAATTTTATCAATGTAATTATTCTGTTCTTAATGCCTCTATAGGCCTAATTTTTATAGCGCTTTGGGCAGGTATAAAGCCTGCAAGCAATCCTGAAAAGACCAAGATGATCAATGCACTTAGCACCACCCAAGGCTTACACTCGGATTTATGAACATATCTACGGGACCGACCGAATCTAAAAGTGCATTCACGCCATATATAAATGATGCGCCAAATACAATACCTATCATACCGGAAATAATGGTCAAGAAAATAGATTCCATCAATATCTGTTTTTTAATAGACCAAGGTGCTTCTCCCAATGCCCTACGGATACCAATTTCCTTGGTGCGTTCTTTGATTACGATCAACATGATGTTGCTCACCCCTATAATTCCGGATAATAGGACTAGTACTCCAACAAAATAAGCCACCCACCGCAGTGCCCCAAAAAGGCTCTCAACCCTATTAAATTGTTCATAGAGATCAAAATAGCCTACAGCACGTTTATCATCTGGATGTACCCGCCTTTTTTCTTTGACTACACTCACAATTTTCTCCTTTAAATCACTAATAGAGCTACCATCTTGAGCTGTTATGGCCATCCAACCCACATTATTCCCCATATTAAAGGCTTGGGAAAAAGCCGTAAACGGTACAAAAATTTCTTTTGCCCTTCTTCACCTCCACCTCGCTCTTTTTTTGATAAGTACCTACGACCATAAAGTTGACCCCTGAATTTTAATATAGGTTCCAGAACCTGTTCACCTTTATCGTAAAGCTCGTTTTGTACGCCGTCCCCTATTACCGCTATTTTTCTTTTGTCCTCAATATCGTTCTGGTTAATAAATCTGCCCGATGTGATGGTCATGGGTTCTTGGCGAATAATTTCGGATAGTCCCATAGATATTAAAGGCCCCTATTTTAAGTCCCCTTACCACATTATTTCCGCCACCAAAACCTCCTAACTGATTACGAGGGGAAATAAAACGTAAGTTTGGCACATTATCCCTAATAGCTTGAACATCTTCTACCTTAAAACTGAAATTGTCTTCCTTTAGGCAACCCTTTATAGGGCATTGTGGTACTTCGTGACCACATAAACATCGTATTGGTGGCAATATCCCCAAAATCTGCCCGTATACCGTTCTCCAACCCTTTACCGGCCGCCAATAAAATAATTAGGATAAATACACCCCAACCACACCAAAAGAGGTTGCCAGCGTTCTAAAGACGTTGCCTGACAAGACTTCCATAATTTCCTTCCAACGGTCTCGGTTAAACATGTTTACTTTATTTAATTCCAATACTAATCCAACCACAAACAGTGGCGTTTAACATACTACTCATCACGCAATGCTTCAATCACATGGATTCTGGCCGCTCGCCAAGCAGGAAAAAAACCTGCAATGGCACCTGCCACAACCAATACGATTACCGTAGTCAATGCAACATTAAAATCTACGGAAGGATTGAGTATATAGTCAACTTCTATATGGGGACCTACAAGTTCCAATAGCCCCATACTAAGAATAAGACCAGAGAAACCAGCTATTGCCGTTATAAAAATAGCCTCATGCAATATCATACCGACTATGGACCATGGTTTGGCCCCCAATGCCTTTCGTATGCCTATTTCCCTAGTTCTTTCCTTAACTACTATAAGCATAATATTGCTCACCCCCACAATACCCGCAATAATGGTACAGACACCTACAAACCAAAAGAAAAACTTAATGCCCCCCATAAGGGAATAAAAACGTTTTGCCTCTTCCATAGGATTATAGACCTGTATTTGCACTGGTATCATCCGGAGCAACGGTATGCGCCTGTTGTAGATAAGATTTTATTGCATTTTTAAATTGAATGGATTGTACCACGGCAGTCTCAAAATCCTTGGCTGGAGGTAATGTATAGGCCAAGTTATTAATATAGTCCGCCCCATTGAAAACTTGCTGTGCCGTGCTTATAGGAATATAGATGCGGTCCTCTTCCCGCTCTCCTCCAATATCTCCATAAACCCCAACAATCTTTAAAGAAATAACGGATACATCAAGGATTTCACCAATAGGGCTTTCAATGTCCTTAAAAACCTCCGCTTTATTTTATTGCTGATAATGGCAACCTTTGATTTTAAGTCTACATCTTGCTGGTTAAGAAACCGACCTTGTGACATAAACTCATTCTCAATGAACTGAAATTGGGCACTTACCCCTTGTACATTGTACGCCAATGATTCCTTACCGTAGTTGACAAAGGAATTTCTAACAAATAGTCGAGGTGATTTATGTTCAATTTTGTCAGCCAGCAATACAGCCGCAAAATCATAGTTTTCATTGCGCAATTGTATTCGCCTACCAGGATTCATACCCTTATATTCCTTTGTAGTAACTCCCGGCCACACCCAAACACTGGTAGCCGCATTTGTTCAAACTCCTTGGCGATACCATTTTGCATACCTTGCCCAAACCCCAATAAGATGACCAAATAAAGATTCCGGAAGCTACGGAAAGACCCGTTAGGAAAGTGCGCAGTTTATTCTTGCGAATAGTATCGAAAATTTCCTGCCAACGTTCTAGATCGAACATATGATTGATTAGTTTGATTGATTGATGTGCGCAATATTGCTATTGCACAACTATAAGACTAATCAATTTAAAGTTTGTTACACTTAAATGGTAAAAAATATTTGCATATTAGGTTGTACGCATTTTTCGATAGATGAAATAGAACAGACCACCGACCAATACATAGGGTACCGCCATTAAATAAACAATGCCGTTATTGATACCTTCCGCAGCCTTACCAGTAGACTCGCTTTCCAAAACCGCCCTACACATTGCACATTGCGCATCCATATCTATAGGAAAACATACAAAGGCTATGATTATAAGTAGTATAATTTTTTTAGTACGCATAATAAGGAGATATCATTAAATAAACTACGACCCCTGTTACTGCAACATACAACCAAACAGGAAACGTATATCTGGCAAGGACCTATGTTCCTCAAACTTTTTAAGATAAGCTTTTGCATAAGTTCTCAACACTAAAGGAATCAATGCTATGGAAAGTATGATATGGGTTATGAGAATAAAGTAATATACATATGAAATTAAGCCATCACACCAAATGGAGTGGAATCTGAAGTCATATGGTATGCAATATACATCACCAAAAAAAAGTAACGATAACACAATATTGACGGTCATTAAATTTTGATGTAATTTTTGATTACCATTTTTTATGGCCCATACCGCAACCAATAATAAAACGGCCGTTAAACCATTTATAGCTGCATAAATAGGTGGCAAAAAAGATAATGGGGCCACATTAGGTATTTTAATTCCAAAAAGTAAGGCTACCACAACAGGAATTACTATGGAAACTACCGTAATCATCCTATTAAAATTCCGTTCATCTGAAACTTTCCCTTGCATACATTTTTGTTTATTCTTGTAACAATTTTTTAATATCGGTCCTTAAAATACCTATTTCCTCTGTCTCGCCATGATCATTGGTTTTTTCCTGTTCCAGGATTGCCCCTCTGTAATAGACAATAGGATTACCAAATTCATCCTTCCTAGAACGAAGATATCCCTCTTTGTCAACCAATGCAAACAGACCGGAATGCTCAAACCCGAGGAACCTCAGGCATTTCCGCCGCAAAAATATTGAACCCACCATTGGCCAAATCATAAATGGCTTCTTTATCCCCAGTCAGCAAATTCCAGACCTCGGTATTAATGTTATATTTTTGGGCATATTGCCTCAAAACCGATGGGGTATCAAACTTTGGTGTAATAGAAAATGATGCAATACCAAACTCATTGTTTTCTTTGAAGGTGTTCTCTAAACTAACAAGGTTTGTGGTCATTACAGGACATATACTTGGACATCTTGTAAAGAAAAAATCCACAACGTACACCTTGCCCAAATAATCCCTATCCGTAACAACAACACTATCTTGGTTTACAAAAGAAAAAGAAGGTACTTTACGTTTCTTTCCATTTAGCAAGATATAACCTAAATCATCCGTTTGTTTTGAAATAACACCGTTTAGCCTATCATTCTGAACAACAGTGCCGGTAGACATTCTATCTACAATACGAGGTATGACGATAATTCCAAAAATAAGAACAATCAATGACACCCATACATATGTATATTTCTTATTCATTACTTGGTTCTTTCTGCGTTATTCTTTTTCAGTGCCAGTCTATATTCTGCCAATACAATTTTGACATCATCTACCATTTTATTGTTCAGATCCGACACCAAGCTAGAATTAAAACCGTACTTGGTACCATCATCCTCATCATCCGTACGCCCACGAAGTGCCAAGTCCTTATCTATGACAAATTACATAAGGGGAACCCAAATCTTCACCTAATGAAATATCCGTTTGTAGACTTTCAAAAACCGCTTTGATTTTTTCGGGACTGTCAAATACAAAATGCCATTTTTCTACATCTGCCAAAGTTGCAAGTTCTTCTTTAAGTTCTTTGGATTTTTCTTCCGCACCATATGGTAGCATCATTACAAATTGAAAATCCTTAAACTCGTGAAAGCGTTTATATATTTTCTGATTTAAGTTGAAGGCATTTCCTTTTCTATTATCTACACTGGAACCCAAAAAACCTAATATGGTGATATGGTCCTTAAATTTGACCTCACTGTCCACAACATTCAATTCCTGATATTTTCAGTAAGCACAGGCAATCTGCCAAAATTATTTACACCACTGGCAAAAAATAGGTATGCTACTATAGGAAGCACAAATAAAACACAAGTATAAAGGTCTTCTTCATATTAAATAAATGCATTTAGCATAAAATCCATTGCCGTACCTGCCAAAATCAGCTTAAAAAGAAACTATACAAAAATAAAAAAGACGGCATTAAGACCGTCTTTTAATTCTGTTAATAATACCTTAGAAATTCCAACTAACAAAGCCGTCTTTATAAACATTATAAATATAATCCGCTTCTACCAGCAATATAAAGACCAGATAAATAATCAAGAAAATAGGAGTCCAGACAATTGCTCTTCTAAGCGATGCTTTTTCATCTCTTAGGTGCATAAAATCCCATGCAATATAGTAAGCCTTTACCAAGGTTAGAATAATAAATATCCAGTTAATTAACTTCATTCCCAAAAAGTAGGTATCTGTTAAGGATACTGGCTTTATAATACCTAAAACAACCTCTACTGCAGTTATTAACGTTAGAAACGCTAAAACTCCCCAAATCTTTTGTGTATTGGACTTAAACTTAACAAGTCCCCTAAAAATTTCCAATTTATGCCCGTGTGCCATTTTAATACAATCTTTTAAATATATCTATCGTAGAACTATTGCCCTGTCTTAATTAAACCAAGTAGAAAAAGGTAAATACAAAATACCCATACCAAATCTACAAAGTGCCAGTATAGACCAATTTTTTCAACATTTCATAGTGCCCCCTTCTCTCGTAGGTACCCAAAATAACATTAAAGAATATAATGATATTGATCACCACACCAGAAAATACGTGAAACCGTGAAAACCAGTTATAAAGAAGAAGAAATCGCAAAAAGTCTGCTACCATATTCATTTCTTATAAGGTTGGCTCCTTCTACGACCATAGTAGCATCTGCCAATTTGGCTAATGACGCCTCTCTGTCCAAAAGGGTTTTTTCCCCTTCCTCATTGATCAACTCAGTTCTTATCAAAATATTTGGATCAGCTTTAAAACTTCTATCACCTCGTTTAAGGAGTAGGTTGGAAGTTCGCCTTCATCAAAAAACCAAATACCGTTCTTTCTTTCATGTGCCACCCTTTCACCAGGAATAGTCACTGCAAAATCCCTTAATGCAGCACGTTCGCCACTATCAGCCTTTACGAACTGTAAAATTCTACCGCCTTTGGTCTCTAACGCGCCGTGATCACCCTTTATAAACGTTCCCATTCCCATGCTTGCGAACCAACGAAAATAGCACCACCAATAATTGTAGCGAACATATACCAGATTACGGCATTCTTTTTCATTTTATGACCAGCATCCACAGCCAACACCATAGTAACGGACGACATAATCAAAATAAAGGTCATAAAGGCAACATATATCATAGGATAGTTACCATGAAAAAAAGGAACGTGGGTAAATACCTCGTCCGCAATGGGCCATGTTTCAATAAATTTAAATCTTGAAAAACCATAGGCCGCCAAAAGCCTGAAAATGTTAAAGCATCCGATACCAGGAAAAACCACATCATTAATTTACCGTAGCTTGCTCCCAATGGCTGGTTACCACCACCCCAAACGTTTGTTTCCTCTGCCGTTGTCACCGTAGAATTCATATACTAATTATCGTTTTAATAAAACTTTAGCAAATTTACATTTTTTGAACTATATAAAAGAGCAATTTGCCCAAACTTAAATTGAACCACTTTTTATTTTACAAAGGTCATAAATAGCACTAAATAGAGCCATAGGAAATCTAGAAAATGCCAAAAAGTTG
>NZ_JAUKUC010000004.1:0-31436 GCF_030505015.1 Maribacter confluentis | reverse complement strand
TATTTAAGTAGGTTCAATTTCTCTGGAAGTGACAAAATAAAAAGGTTAGTATGTTATCCGGTGGTGAGCGTAACCGCTTACACTTGGCCATGACACTCAAGGAAGAAGGCAACGTGCTATTATTGGATGAGCCTACCAACGACTTGGATGTAAATACGCTTCGTGCCTTAGAAGAAGGTTTGGAGAATTTTGCAGGATGTGCTGTAGTTATTTCGCACGATAGATGGTTCTTAGATCGTATCTGTACACATATTTTGGCTTTTGAAGGTAATTCCCAAGTTTACTTTTTTGAGGGCTCTTTTTCAGATTATGAAGAGAACAAGAAAAAACGACTTGGAGGGGATTTAATGCCAAAGCGAATCAAATACAAAAAACTTATTAGATAACAAAAAGCCCGCAATTGCGGGCTTTTTGGTTTTTAGAATGTCGTTTTTCTAATATTCCTCGTTAGGGTACCAATCCAATTGTACAACTTCAATATCTTGATTGGCTGCATTTACCAAATTTTTAAATTTTTCTACATCACTAACGTCCGGTCTACCTCTATAATGGTAAGGATAGACTTGTTTTGGTTTGAAATCCAATACTGCAGCGGCGGCACTTTCCTCGGTCATGGTGTAAGGTAGGTTCATGCAGATAAAGGCCTTGTCAATATTTTTTAATGAGCGCATTTCAGGAATATCCTCTGTATCACCAGAGAAATAGATACGTTGATCATCCAATGTAAGCACATATCCATTTCCACGTCCCTTTACATGAAAGTTTTTGGCCTCTTCCCTTAAATTGTACATTGGTATAGCTTCTATACCTACTTGGTAAAGCTCTTTATTTTCCCCATTGTTCAATATTTCCAATTGCTGGGCATATTGCTCTGGCATATCATCCGCTACGGCTTGAGGCACTACAAAGGTTGCGGAAGAAGTATCTAGGGCTTCCAATGTTTCTAAATTAAAATGGTCGCCATGAATATCTGTAACTAAAATTATATCTGGTTTCTTTTGCCCTTCAAAAGCAGCGGCACCACCTGTTGGGTCAATATAAATTGTAGTTTCTCCCCATTCAATAACCGCTGTAGCATGTTCAATAGGAATTATTTGCACATTCCTTTCTATTGTACCTGTAGATTGTGACACATCTTCCTCAATAGTATCTGAACTGGTATTGGGCTGTTTTTTATCTTCCTTACATCCTATTATAAGGATGGAGGCCAATACCATTAAAAGTAAATTTTTAGTTATCATCATATAGTATTTAAATTGTTATTTGCATTTCCGGTCTGTAATATATTGCTGTTATAAAATTCAGTTTTGTATGATTAAAGTATGTCTCTTATTGTAGGGAACCCTCTTTAAAATCGTAAAATTATGAACATTTTTTAATGGTAATGCTACTATTGTTAACACAGTAGATATTTATTTGTTAAATTAGCTCTAAGATAGACGATTCATTAGGGTTTGAGGATTTTATCCCAAATTAATTTAACGTTTAAAAAGTCTAAATTTTAAAACCACTCGTATATAACCTTAACAAACAGACACTTTATTAAATTTACAATTATGACCGAAACAAAAAATAACAATGGTTTAAAAGTTTTAACCGCCCTTTTAGGCGTTGTGCTTTTAGGAACTATCATTTACACAGTTAGTCTTTATCAAGATAAGAAAAAGACAGAAGTTGTTCTTTCTAAAGAAAAGGAATTGGTAGTCGAAGATTTAAATAGCTTAAAATCTGAATATGACAAAGCTATATTGGAAAGCAATGCTACTAATGAGGAGTTGGTAAGTGCAAGGGACAATATTGCAAAATATATTGACTCTGTTAAAACGATGAAGGCTGATATTAGTTCCTTGTCAAGATATAGAAGACAAGTAAGTGTATTGAAAGCGGAGAGAGAGCAATTATTAAAGCAGGTTGATTCTTTAACAAGATCTAACTCAATGATCGCAATGCAAAGAGATAGTACTTATGTAGAGTTGGAAAAACAAACTGTTTTCAATGATTCATTAGTAGTACAGAATACCAACTTGGCCCAAGTTGTTGAAAAAGGTTCTGCTTTGAACTTATCTAAATTTAATGTAGATGCAGTTAAGGAAAGAAATAGCGGTAAATTGGTCTCAACCCAACGTGCAAGGGCTACGGATAAATTTAAAATCTGTTTTACTGTTGCCGATAATATTATTGCACAAGCTGGTGATAGAACATTTTATTTAGAAGTGTTGGATCCACAGGGCAATGTTTTAGGTGGTAGTAATTCCCAGACTAATGATAATGGTGCTTCCGTTACGTATAGCAAACAGACCAATTTTTATTTTGAAAACAAATCTTTGGATGTGTGTGATTACATTAATAAGCCTGCCGGAGATTTTAAGGATGGTAATTATATGGTGAACGTATATGATGACCAATTGAAATTATTGGGAACTTCTAAATTTGTTTTAAAATAAAATTTCTTCAAAAAAATAAAAAAGGCGACCAATTTGGTCGCCTTTTTGTATTTAAGAGGGTGTTCTGCTTATTTCTTTAAACTGCCCACCATATTTTCCGGTTTAACCCAGTTATCATAATCCTCTGCACTTACATAGCCCAGATTTACTGCTTCCTCTTTTAATGTAGTCCCGTTTTTATGGGCAGTGTTTGCAATTTCTGCAGCTTTATAATATCCAATCTTGGTATTTAATGCAGTTACCAACATTAACGAATTGTTCAATAATTGTTTTATAACTTCATGATTGGGCTCTATACCGGCCGCACAGTGTTCCTCAAAACTTACACAAGCATCACCGATCAATTGTGCAGATTGTAAAATGTTTGCCGCCATCATAGGCTTAAATACATTTAACTCATAATGTCCTTGGGTTCCGCCAACACTAATTGCCACATCATTACCCATTACCTGAGCACACACCATTGTCAAAGCTTCACACTGTGTAGGATTCACTTTTCCCGGCATTATAGAACTGCCAGGTTCGTTGGCGGGAATTATAATTTCACCAATTCCAGAACGGGGACCTGAGGCCATCATCCTTATATCGTTCGCTATTTTGTTCAAGGATACGGCAAGCTGTTTTAAAGCACCATGGCTTTCAACTATGGCATCATGGGCGGCTAGTGCCTCAAACTTATTTTCTGCGGTAATAAATGGCATTCCCGTAAATTCGGCAATGTATTTGGCTACAAGAACATCATATCCTTCCGGTGTATTGAGTCCGGTACCAACAGCAGTGCCTCCAAGAGCCAGCTCACTTAAATGGGATAAGGTGTTTTTTAAAGCTTTTAAGCCATGGTCCAATTGAGATACATAACCTGAAAATTCTTGGCCAAGGGTTAGGGGAGTTGCATCCATTAAATGGGTTCGCCCAATCTTGACCACATCCTTAAATTCTTTGGACTTCTTCTGTAAGGTATCCCTTAATTGAGTTACTCCTGGTATGGTAACCTCCACAATTTTTTTATAGGCTGCAATATGCATACCGGTAGGGAAGGTATCATTAGAGGACTGCGATTTGTTGACATCATCATTAGGTTGGATAGTCTTATCGCCTTCTCCAATGACTTTACCGGCAATTTCATGGGCCCTATTGGCAATAACTTCATTGACGTTCATATTACTTTGTGTTCCAGAACCTGTTTGCCAAATAACCAAAGGAAACTGGTCATCATGTTTACCTTTTAAAATTTCATCGCAGACTTGTGCGATTAAATCTCTTTTTTCGACCGCTAGGACGCCAAGTTCACAATTGGCATATGCTGCGGATTTTTTTAAATAGGCAAAGCCATAAACTATATCTAACGGCATAGATGCAGTAGGGCCTATTTTAAAATTATTTCGTGAACGCTCTGTCTGTGCGCCCCAATATTTATCCTTAGGTACCTCTACGTTACCCATGGTATCTTTCTCGATTCTAAACTCCATGATATTTATATTTTATTGAATCTTAGGTTAATTTGATTAATTGACTTCAAAAATAAGGTATACATTTATTTTAATGGTGACAAGATTGTTAGTAATACTGAAATTTATTTCGCTTAACGTTTGCAAAAAATAATTCGATTATGGTATCTTTGTAAAATATAAGGAATAAGATATGTTTGAATTTGACCAATATTTAGGATTTTTAGCTTTTTTAACCATATTGACCATTGGTTTTTGGCTGATGATGTTTTTGTTATTATTTGTTGTCCCTTACTGGTTAGGTGGAAACATTATTGAATTGCTAAAAGAAAGACGCGATAAAAAGAAGGCTGCAAGAGAGGCTTAGAGATACAATATATTAAAACAAAAAAAGAAGCCAATTGGCTTCTTTTTTTATATCTATAAATTTTATTAACCTTCAATTTCTTCTTCGCCACCTTCACCGGGACCATTGCCTCGCCCGTTTCTATTCCTTTCTTTAGGTTGATTAAATCGATATACAAACCCTAAGGTAATTTGTCTTCTTCTCCATTGAAATTCACTCTCAGAAGTAAAGAACTCGGTTTCTGTAAAAGACCTTCTTTTTCTTGAGTTCAATAAATCGCTTACATTCATAGATATGGTTCCGTTATCATCTAAAATGTCCTTACTAAAAGCTAGGTTCAAAGAAAATATACCCTTGCTTTCTGTCTGAGCATTTTGTGACGGACCTCTATAAAAAGCATTTGTTTGCCAATCTATTTTAGATGGTAAAGATACTTTTGAGCTAAATCTGGCAAACCAACTTGTATTGTTGGCACCATAATCAATACCATTGAACATACCTTCTGTAGAAAATTGAAAGAAGTTAAAGCTAGAGTTTAAGCGTAACCACTTAGTGGGGTTATACATCATACCTGCCTCAAGACCTATTCTGTCATTTGTAGAAAGGTTTATAGGAATGGACCTAATGATTTCTATACCATCTGTAGTAGTTTGTCCCGTTTCTTCCTGTACTCTCTCAAATGAGTCGGTTTCTCTTTGGTAATAAATAGATGAGGTCAATGTTAGCTTATCCCATCGTTTTAGATAGCCTAGGTCAAAAGCGTTGGAAAATGCTGGATTTAAATCTGGGTTACCTTGAAAAATATTGGTTCTACTTGAACGCGAAGGAAAAGGATTTACAAACCAACCTCTAGGCCTATTTATCCTTCTATTATAACCCAACGAAATATTTTCATTTTCGGCAATTTCTAGAATAAAGTTCAGGGTAGGGAACAGGCCTAAATAATTTTTATCGAAATTAACATCTACATCAACACCTAATTGCTCTTCCAATTCTGTAGTGTCAAATTCAGAATCCAATTGACCTTTTAGCTGGGTATTCTCTAAACGCAAGCCTAAAAGAAATGAAAACTTTCCAAATTTATTACCGTATTGTGTATACAGGGCATTTACGTTTTCTGTATAGGTGAACATGTTGGTTAAATTTTCATTGATATCAAATTGATTGGTAGATTGATTTAGGGAATCTAATCTATAATCCGTTACATCTTCTTCAAACGTGCCCCTATATCCGACCTCAAATTGGGAATCACCCATTGGCAATACATAATCCGCTTGTACCAAATATTCGTTTTCAGATTCAATCTCATATACATTTTCAAGTACTAGCAAATTTTGGTTAGGTACCGTGTTGTTTTCTTCTATAATAGAAAATTTAGTTTCTTCACCTTTGGAGTATTGAAGGTCTACCGTTAATTTTTGACCATCATCATCTAAGTTATTCACATAATTAAGTGAGAATTGGTAGTTTTCATCATCTTCAGTTTCATCCTCCGTCCTAAAAGTTTCACTGCTTATTGCACTATCAATAAATCGTTGATTGGTATTTTCCGTACTATCCTCACTGTCTGATGTTCTATAAAAAACACTACCGGTAATAGAGGATTCTTCGGTTATAAAATATTCAAGACCAAGGTTGGTATTAAAGCCTTTACGCATTCTATTATATTCCCTATCCTCTATAATTCTATCAAAACTACCTGACGTATAGGTGTTGTCAAAAAATGCATTTCCAGGGGCATCTCTATAGCTATAACCTGTAGTATTGAAAATATTAAATTTATCTGTACGTAAATTGGCATTCACGGTTATACCACTATTAACAGGGTATCCAATGGTCGTATTTACCGAGCCGTTGAAGCCTAAAGTTTTTTCTTTTTTAAGAATTATGTTCAAAATACCGGCTGTTCCTTCGGCATCATACCGGGCAGACGGACTGGTAATTACTTCAACTTTTTCTATAGCGTCCGCAGGTAGTTGAGTAAGGGCATCTGTAGAACCAAAGCCTGCCAATGCAGATGGTTTACCATTTATCAAGATACGTACATTTTCGTTACCCCTTAGGCTAATGGCGCCTTCTACATCTACATCTACAGAAGGTACATTGTTAAGGGCGTCCGTAATCGTAGCACCACTATTGGTAAGGTCTTTACCTATATTGTATATTTTTTTATCCAAACGAACCTCTACCGTCGTTTTCTCACCTACCACTTCTACGGCATCTAACTGAGCAACGTCCAAGGCAAGTCTTATGGTGCCAAGATCTGTAGATGCTGTCAAGGTTTGGTTGGGTAACCTGTATGTCTTATATGAAATATATTCTATGGAAATATTGTATTTGCCAGGCTTGGCCTCTACATTAAAATTACCGTCCAAATCGGTTATTCCACCCGAAATTTGATCAGGGTTTTCCACACTTTGCAATACAAGGGTGGCATACTCCAAGGGAATGTCGTTTTCCTTGTCCAGTACTTTTCCTGTAATTTTAATGGGTGTAGCGTCTCGTGGCCCCTGTCCATTGCCTCTTCCCCTTTCTCCTTGAGGTGTTTGGCTAAATATTGGTTGTAAAGCTAAAATTAGGAGTAAGGGAAAAAGTTTTTTCATCAAATTAATTTTTAGGTTTCTTTCGTTTAGTTTTTTTCTTTTTTTTCTTCAGTGTTTTTGATACACCATCTTTTTGTAAAGCAACAAAGGCTTCGTACTTTTCTAACGGTAGTCCAGCCTTTAATTCCTCGTCCTGTCTTTTTGTAATATTATCATAAACTTCCCTCATTTTTTCTGGAGGAAGCTTTAATATTTGAGCTTCTATTCGTTCTTGTACATATTTTTTAAGTACCGAACTTAAAACTGCCTGCTCAAATTCATTTAATCCAAGAGCTTCTGTAATTCTAGGCATTTCACCATCTACCAATTCCTCTGCAGTTTTGGGCTCTGGTTCTTTTTGGGTCTCCTGAGCTTGCGGTATGGAACTTCTTTGTCTGCCATAACCATAACCACCCCTAGAGCCGTAACCATAACCGCTACCATATCCGTATTGGGCATATAGCTCGCTACCTGCAAATAGAACCGACAGTAAGATCAAGAACTTAAGACTACTGAATTTTGCTACTTTTTTCATGTGCTTTGATTATAATTTTTCAATTAGGTTTAACCGTGTTTGGTTAATTATTTGTTAAGATATTTACGGTCTATTTAAACCTCCATTAATTAGATTGGATATATTTTCTGGTGGTCTACCAATAACGGCACTATTGTTCTTAATAACGATTGGCCTTTCTATTAGTTTAGGATAGGATATCATTGCATCTATTATTTCTTCATCGCTCAATGGTCTATTTTTAAATTTTTCCTTCCAAATTGACTCTGACTTCCTCACCAAATTTATAGGTTTAATGTCCAGGCAGCTGATTACTTCTTTAAGTTCCTTCTTCGTTGGGACATCATCCAGATATCTAATTACTTCAAATTTCTTGCCAGAATTTTCTAAAATTTCAAGGCCTTCCCTAGATTTTCTACATCTGGGATTATGGTAGATCTTAATCATGGTATTTTTACTATATATACTTAATTTACAATATAGGAAAACATCAGTAAACCTTAAAAGTGTTACTCTTCCTCTTTTTGGCCCATCATCATTAAAAAGGCTTTTAAGAACCTATCTATATCACCATCCATTACGGCGTCAATATTTCCGGTTTCTTCCCCGGTACGCACATCTTTTACCAGTTTATAAGGGTGCATGACATAATTTCTAATTTGCGAACCCCATTCAATCTTCATTTTAGACGATTCTATTTCTTGCCTGGCTTCCATTTTTTTACGCAATTCTATTTCATATAATTGCGATTTGAGCATCTTCATTGCCGTAGCCCTGTTGTCATGCTGGCTTCTACTGTCTGAACATGAAATCTGAATTCCCGTTGGGTGGTGGGTTAGCTGTACTTTGGTTTCCACTTTGTTTACGTTTTGACCACCTGCACCACTGGATCTTGCGGTAGTAATCGTAATATCCGCTGGGTTGACATCCACCTCAATGCTATCATCTACCAAAGGGTATACATATACGGATACAAAAGAAGTATGCCGTTTTGCGTTACTATCAAAAGGGGAAATACGCACCAATCTATGTACACCGTTTTCTCCTTTAAGCCAACCAAAGCCGAATTCTCCATCTATCTCCAACGTTACGGTCTTTATACCGGCTACATCTCCTTCTTGATAATTGAGCTCCTTGATCTTAAATCCATTTTTTTCTGCCCACATCATATACATACGCATGAGCATTGCCGCCCAGTCACAACTTTCGGTACCACCGGCACCTGCGGTTATTTGTAGGACTGCAGGCAATTCATCACCTTCTTCAGATAACATATTCTTGAATTCCATTTTTTCAAGAACATTAAGGGCTTTTTCATATTGATCAGCTACCTCATCTTCAGAAACCTCGCCTTCTTGATGAAATTCTATCAATACCTCCAATTCTGCAATAATGGCTTCTGCTGCATTGTAATCATCTACCCATTGCTTTTTGGATTGGATATATTTCATATGTGCCTGGGCCTCCTGTGGATTGTTCCAGAAATCTGGGGCCAAGGTCTTTTCCTGTTCATTCTCTATTTCTATTAATTTGGCATCAATGTCAAAGATACCTCCTTAACGCACCAAGGCGATCTATAAGACCTTTGTAGTGGTCTGTAGTAATGTTCATAAATTTAAATTTTAGGTAAAAGTAAGACTCTTTTATATACTTTGGGAAGTAATTTTTACAATACCTATTGTTGACTTTGAACGGTTACCGTATGCGAAGTCTGGTTTCTTCCTTGTGAATATACTACACCTTTTAATGGGGCGCAATCATTATAATCCTTGCCGTGACAGACTTTAATATGATTAATGTTCGCCAAAATATTATTGGTAGGGTCAAAACCTTTCCAGCCAATTTCAGGAATATATGCTTCTGCCCAAGCATGCATCTGAGAATCGCCAAAAAAACCGCTTCCCTGGTTTAAGTAACCTGATACGTACCGGGTAGGAACCCCGTTTTTTCTGGCCAATGCACAGAACAAATGCGTAAAATCTTGACAAACACCTTGTTTTATTGACACAATTTCCGTCAGCAAAGTGTCAACATCTGTTACACCAGTTTTAAACTGTATAAATTTAAAGGTCCAGTCGTTAAGGGCTTGAAGATTGTCAAAAATAGATGTTTTGGGGTCAAAGATAAACATGGTTTCATGTGCTTTCTCCAATTGGGTAAATTGAGTGGCTTTCAAAAAACGTTCAAAACTTATTTTAAAATCAAGTTTTTCAAGCATTTTGTAACCTTTTAAAATATCCAGATCTAATGGAAAGTTAAATGGATTTTCTTCTTTCTTGAAAAATTCAAAATTGGCTTTGAAGGATATGTTGTCAAACTTCTTTTTAGGGTGTATTCTTATGGTTTTAAAACCATAGCCATTGGTAGAATACTCAATATTTGCGTAAAGTGAATTATAAAATTCTATTTCAACACCAAATTGACTTTGGTTTTCCATGGGTATAATAAGGAATTGCCAATATGCATCATATACCCAATGGTCATAATGATTTTCTGCGGTATAGGTAATTTCATATTTGTTCGGCATCATGGCAAAGGTACTTGTTTTGTGCTGTTTAATAATTAAAAAACTCTGCATCTACCTTATTACTGATCTTATCCAAACTGTTCAGAATATTTTCAATAAAGGATTTTATATCATTCTCAATTTCTTCGATATATTTAAACTCATATTCTGACCTGACCCTACCAATTAAAAATGCTGTAGAATCCTTGTTATATCGTTTTTCAGGGTTCAATACCTTTACATGTTCATTTACTTGATTAAGCGCGTTCATTACCGATCTAGGACAATTAGGATTTAAAATCAAAAATTCTAACGTTGAAATGCTTGTTGGTGCTTTTTTGTAATACCTACGCATCATATCATATGACTCTGCGCATTTTAATAAAGTGGTCCATTCAAAACTCTTGCTGAATTTATCGCCATAACTGCCTTGTGCCATTAGGGCATCGTTATATTTTGCATTTATCATACGAGTAATCTGGGTGGCTCTTTCAATATTCACCCCCATTAAAATAGTAGCATAGGTGGCATCATGTAATAAAGTTCCCCTTATTTTACCTCTTAGTACCGCAGTCATCTCCGTAATATTATTGGTGAAGTCATGCAGGCCATTTTTAACATAAACCTCTGCAGGGTAATTTATTACAAAATGGTAAAACTTATTTATGGCTTCGTAGAGTTCCGTTGATATTAAATCGCGAGCGCTATTTGCATTTTCCCTTGCGTATTTTACATTGTTCAGAATTGAAAAACTGTAATTGGGATCAAGACCTATTTTATACAAAATATCGGCTTCATTTAAAATTTGATCTTCATCGTTTACTGGGTTGCCAACCATAAACATCATGGAACGGAGTACAAATTGTCTATTTTGCGATTTTTGGTTGGGTGCATCCAAGGAAGAAAAATAGTTTACGTTTAAATACCGTGCTATGTGTTCCGATCGTTCTATATAACGACCCATCCAAAAAAGGTTATTGGCTACTCTTGCTAACATATAGTTTTTATTTTTTTAGAACCCATGTGTCCTTTGATCCTCCACCTTGAGAGGAGTTTACGATTAAATTCCCCCTTTTTAGCGCTACACGTGTTAACCCTCCTTTTAATACAAATTCCTTGTCCTTACCTAAAACCGTAAATGTTCTTAGGTCCACATGTCTTTGTTCAAAAGATTCTGTTTCATCTATATAGGTAGGGTGTACCGATAATGACATGATGGGCTGCGCCACGTATTTGCGAGGATTATCCTTAATGACCTTCCTTACTTCCGCTATTTCGTCCGTGGTCAGTCTATTTCCAATGGAAATGCCATAACCGCCCGCTTCGTCCACAGGTTTAATGACCAGTTCCTGTATGTTCTCTAGCACATATTTCAATTCATCTGGCCTACTACAATGGTAGGTATGTACATTATTTAAAATAGGTTCCTCGTTTAAATAATATTTTATAATCTGTGGCATGTAGGTGTAAACCGCTTTATCATCTGCTACCCCGGTACCCGGTGCATTAGCTAAGGTTACATTTCCTTTTTTGTATGCGGCGAACAAACCGGGTACCCCTAAGGAAGAATCCGGTTTAAATTCCAACGGGTCAATGAATTGATCATCAATTCTTCTATAGATTACATCTACCTTTTCCGGACCTTTAATGGTCTTCATATAGACAAAATCGTTCTCCACAAAAAGATCCCTACCTTCAACAAGTTCAACGCCCATAGTCTTGGCCAAATATGAATGTTCGTAAAAGGCAGAATTGTACATTCCCGGAGTTATTACTACACAATTGGGTACGTCAACACCATTTGGTTTTACAGTTTCCAAAAGCTCCAATAGATTTTCTGCATAATTGGTTACCGCATGGGTCTTATAATGGTTAAATACCCCAAACAAGGCTTTTTTAAGTGCTGTTCTATTACATATGACATAGCTTACACCAGATGGGCATCTAATATTATCTTCCAAAACATAATATTGACCGTCTTTATGTTTAATGATATCCGTTCCGGAAATATGGTTGTAAATACCACCGGGGGGATCGATCCCGTTCATTTGATCCAGATAATTTGCGGATGAAGTAATCAGGTCCAAAGGAACAATTTTATCCTTTAAAATTTTTTTGTCGTGATAAATGTCCCATAAAAATAAATTTAAGGCTTTACTTCTTTGTATAGAGCCCTGTTCTATGATTTCCCATTCATTGGCATCTATAATGCGCGGAAACAAATCAAAAGGAAAAATTTTTTCCTGTACGGTCTTGTCATCGTACACTTGAAAGGTAATTCCTTGATTAAAGAAAGAGGATTTTGCCTTTGAGTTCAGATTTATATAATCGTTTATGGAATGTTCTCCATAAAGATTGAATAATTTTTGATATACCTCAGAAATTTTGCCTTCCCTATTATATAATTCATCATATAAATCGGGGTTTCTAAGGTATGATGCAAATATTTGACTCTCAATGTTTGCCATAGAAGTTGTTTTCCTAAAAGGTACATGATATTGTATGATTTATAGGTGTGATATTTGTATTAATTGGTATGTTGAAATTTATATTTAATAATAATTAGGCACATTATTTATCAAGCCTATTTTTTCATATTTTGATATAAGGTTGTCTTTAGTATTCCTTACTTTTTCTATACTTTTAGAAAAAACTATACGACCATGAAAAAAAATTACCTGCCACTATTCATATTGTTATTGGTAACAACCAATGTAATGTTGGGCCAGTTCAGCGATAAAAAAAATGACCTGAAAAAGTATGATGGCTTTTTTGATTTTTTCTATGAAGAAAAAACAGATAAAATATTTTTGGAGGTAAAGGAATTGAACAAGGAATTTTTGTATGTCTATTCCTTAAGTAGTGGTATAGGAAGTAATGATATAGGTTTGGATCGCGGCCAATTGGGCGACGAGCAGGTTGTTTATTTTAAAAAGGCAGGTGGTAAATTGCTTTTGGTGCAGCCAAATTTAAAATTCAGGGCCAATACGGAAAATGAATTGGAACGTATCTCGGTGGAACAGGCGTTTGCAAAATCTATTCTTTATGGTTTTCCTATAGTGGAAGATAAAAATGGCACCTATATCATAGATATTACCGATTTTCTAATGCAGGATGCACATGGCGTTGCCAATCGTTTAAAGCGAACTAAGCAGGGCGCTTATAGTTTGGACAAGTCAAAGAGCGCCATGGCTATGGAACGGACAAAAGCTTTTCCGCAAAACGTAGAATTTGATGTAACACTTACTTTTAAAGGTGAGCCTGCCGGAAGTTATATTAGAAGTGTGGCCCCCAATGCCAATTTGATAACCGTTGCCGAGCATCATTCTTTTATAGCCTTGCCGGATGATGGTTATGAACCACGGGAGTTTGATCCGCGTTCCGGAGCATCACCTTTTAGTTATTATGATTATGCTACACCGGTAGAATCGTCAATCTTAAAAAGATTCATTAGAAGACATAGGCTTGAAAAGAAAGATCCTACTGCCAAATTGAGCGAAGCCGTAGAACCAATAATATATTATTTGGACAACGGTACCCCAGAACCGGTACGTACGGCCCTTTTGGAAGGGGGTAGATGGTGGAATCAAGCATTTGAAGCCATTGGTTACAAAGATGCATTTCAGGTCAAGATCTTACCAGATGATGCAGATCCATTGGATGTACGCTACAACGTTATACAATGGGTGCATAGGTCAACCAGAGGTTGGAGCTATGGTAGCAGTATAACGGATCCACGTACAGGTGAAATAATGAAAGGCCACGTAAGCCTAGGTAGTTTGCGCATAAGGCAGGATTTTTTAATTGCACAGGCCTTAATGAAACAACCTTTTGCAGAACGGGACGATAATTATGAACCAATGTTACAAATGGCCATAGCACGTATTAGACAATTATCTGCCCATGAAATTGGCCACACCCTTGGTTTTGCGCATAATTATGCTGCCAGTACCACCAATAAAGCTTCGGTGATGGACTATCCCCACCCGCAATTTACATTACAAAATGGTGAAGTGGAATTTTCAAATGCCTATGAAAATGGTATTGGAGAATGGGACAAGGTTTCCGTTGCGTATTCATATGAAACCTTTCCTGAAGGTGTAAACGAAAAAGAAGAATTGGATAAAATTTTGGACCAAGCTACAGCTAACGGCCTACGCTTTATAACCGATCAAGATGCAAGGCCCCAAGGTAGCGCACATGTTCTTGCACACTTATGGGACAACGGTACCAATGTAAGTAAGGAACTGGATGAAATGCTAAAAATTAGGAAAACGGCAATTAATAATTTTTCGGAGAACAATATTAGAACTGGGGAGGCCTTTGCTGTATTAGAAGATGTTTTTGTGCCCCTTTATTTCTTTCATAGATACCAAACAGAGGCTGTAGCAAAGCTTATTGGAGGGTTGGAATATAATTATGCGGTTAAAGGAGATGGCCAGAACATTGTTGAAATTGCGGATAAAGACATGCAGAAAGATGCGCTGACCAGTATTCTAAATACCGTTAATGCGGAGGTTATCGCTATTCCGAAGGATAAGTTGAAATTGTTTCCACCTCGTGCCTTTGGACATCCTAGAACACGGGAATCTATTAACGGGAAGACAGGACTTACATTTGATGCCCTTTCCGCTGTGGAAACTGCTGCAGATATGACCTTGGGCTTTTTATTGCATCCGGAAAGAGCTTCAAGACTGATCCAGCAAAAATCCATCGACCAAAAAAATATTGGATTACAGGAGGTACTTGACGAATTGGTAGCGAATACATTAATGAAAAAGCATAAGGACACCTATTTGAACGAGGCGCAGGTAACTATTAATTTTAGGGTCCTAACACATATCATGAATTTGGCAAACCACCCCAATGTGGCTCCACAGGTAAATGCGATTACAAATGCGCAGTTAAGAAAGATATCACAGAATTTTGCACCTGAACAACATATGGACCCTATTAAAGGGGAGATGGTAAAAAGAATTAAAGATTTTTATGACCATCCAGAATTGTTCAAAGTAATTCCTTCACCTGCAATACCAGATGGTTCTCCAATTGGCATGGACTGTTTCCACTAAATTTAGCAACAAATATTTATGCAGATAAATCTTATTAGTGACACCGTAACGAAGCCCACGGCGGGCATGTTAGATGCCATGATGTCGGCAACGGTAGGTGATGACGTATTTAAGGAAGACCCTACCGTAAATGCCTTGGAAGAAAAAGTAGCACACCTTTTTGGAATGGAGGCTGCCCTCTTTTTTCCTAGTGGTACCATGACCAACCAAACCGCAATAAAATTGCACACACAACCTGCGGAGCAACTTATTTGCGACAAATATGCCCACATCTATAATTATGAAGGTGGAGGGGTAAGTTTTAATAGTGGTGTCTCGTGTAGGTTAATAGATGGCAATAGGGGAACCATGACGGCTGCCCAAGTAGTATCGGCCATTAATCCTCCAGATTTTTATCATAGTCCGTTAACCTCTTTGGTCTGCGTAGAAAATACCGCCAACAAGGGTGGTGGAACTTGTTGGGATTTCAATGAGCTTGAAAAAATTGGTGAAGTATGTAAGCAACATAAGTTGGGCTACCATCTTGACGGAGCACGATTATGGAATGCAATGGTGGAAAAGAAAGAGAACCCTTTGCAGTATGGTCAACTTTTTGATACGGTCAGCGTCTGTTTGAGCAAAGGTTTGGGTTGTCCGGTAGGCTCATTGTTATTGGGCACAAAGGAGCATATGGAGCAAGCAATACGAATACGAAAATTATTTGGGGGTGGTATGCGGCAATCCGGTTTTTTGGCCGCAGCAGCTATATATGCGTTAGACCATCATATAGATCGTCTTGCTGAGGATCACAAAGAGCAAAGGAAATAGGGGAGGTTTTGGTTGCAAGACCATTTATAAAAAAAGTGGAGCCCATTGAAACCAATATAGTCATTTTTGAAATTGATGAATCGTACATGACAAGCATGGACTTTGTGGAAAAATTAAAAGAAAAGGATATTCTAATCATAGGAATGGGTCAGGGTAAGTTGCGTATGGTAACGCATTTGGATTATACCCAGGCTATGCATGAGCAATTGTTATCACAATTAGTTTCTTTTTAATATTTCAAATTTTTTAGTCCACCGTATTTAAACTATTCTTTATGTTTAATATGCCGTTTTCCATGCCTGCTTCAGAGGAATATAGACCGCTGGACCCAATGGTTTCGCCCAAAGAATTCTTTAACTGAACCAAAAATTTGCCATCAGTAGTGGTTTTGCGTTCAAACACTTTTGCTGTTAAATTACGCTTGGTCTTAATCTCCTGCAAAGTTTTATCCAAGTCGTCCTTACTGGAAAAAGGAACACTTTTTAATAGGGTGCGGCCATTGGTAGATTATCATGAGGCACTGGCTTTCAAGATAAGTCTCAAAATTTTACTTTGCCGAATAGATACCATGAGACCAAGTGTATAATTCCAGGAAAGCTTTTTTGAGTATTATGCCGCAAAAAGACCAATACTTGCCATAGGTCCAAAAGGTTGGGAGGTCGGTGCAATAATTACGAACCAATGCTGGATGTATTTTTGAGTATACGGATGAAATGAACTTAAAAATGTACTTTTAAGTTGGTTTGAACAGTATAAAAAAGGGAACTTAAAATATCATCTTCAGGAATAGAAACCTATAGCAGAAGGGAACTGACCGTAAATTATCAGAATTGATCTAATGGGCATTGTACTTAAACAATCATTGAACAATACTATTGTAACTATATTGTTTTGCCATTGGGGCAATCAACACCTTATTTTTGTATACCCGTTTTATGAAGCCTGAAAATTATGGGCTAATACAAGTAATTTTATCAGTTTCTGCTATACTTATGCCCATTTTGGCCTTTGGCGTCCCCAATACCGTAGTTAAATTTTATTCCAGTTTTAAGATCATACCAAACAAGACAGCTTTTTGACCTTTATCTTGTTTTTGCCTTTAGTTTTAATCATACCCATTGCCTTCCTTAGTTTTTTTGCCAACGATTTTATAGGCAATATTTTGGCGAATAAAAACCCCATTGTGCGTAGTTATGTATGGCATATTTTCTTTGTGGGGATGGCCATGGCTTATTTTGAAATATTCTATGCTTGGGCCAGAATAAGAATGAAATCCATATTCGGTAATTTTATGAGGAGATTTTTTGCAGAATCGTCCAAACCGTGTTATTGATTTTATTGTGGTTCAAAGTCATTGATGTATATTTCTTTATCAATGCCCTTGTAGTTCATATCTACTGCGTGCGTTGATCATGAAAGTATATGCATTTTACCTGCGTAAGCCCAAGATTAATTTTACACTTCCCTATAATTGGATAAATATTGTAAAATACAGTGCCTTGATTATATTAGGTGGTTCTACAGCTATTGTGCTATTGGAAGTGGATAAGGTGATGCTGAACAGTTTTCTGGAAATTGATAATGTAGCCTATTATGCAGTTTCTGGTTTTATTGCTTCTACTATAGCGGTACCTTCAAGGGCCATGCATCAAATAACATACCCATTAACTGCAAGCTATATCAACAACAAGGAAAAACCTGCTTTAAAAAACCCTTTACCAGAAAAGTTCGTAACCTTGTTCATTGTGTCTGGGATATTGTTTTTGTTGATTTTTTAAATCTTGATGAACTTTATAAATTACTTCCCAATAATTATGCAAATGGATTTATGATCGTATTTTGGATTGGCTTGGCCAAAGTATATGATGCCCTTTTAGGTAATAATAATTCTATTCTATATATTCTGATTATTACCGTTCAATTTTATTTTTTGGGGTATTACTTACTTTTATGGCTATTCTTTTTAATCTTTGGTTAATACCAAACATTTGGATTAAATGGTGCAGCAATTGCAAGTTTTAGTGCTTTCTTTGTTTACAATACTTTAAAGTTGATCTATGTAAGGTCCAAGTTTAAAATTATCCCTTTTACCCTAGAAACTGTAAAGGTTTTTATACTGTTGGTAGCTATAGGGTGTATATTTTGGTTTGTAGATTTTCCTTTTCACCCAATAGTGAACATAGCGTTAAAAAGCCTATTAATGTTGATGGTATATGTAGGTGTACTTTATAAATTTAGGATTTCTGACGATATATATCATTTTATAAATAAAACTTTAAGGCGTTAACTATAGTTTCTGTTTTGCTTTTTTACTTGAGGTCTGTATACCATATTCCTGTTTGTAAATTTTTACGATAACAAGAAAAAGGCTAATAATGAGCGGTCCAAAAATCAATCCTACAAATCCAAAAATAGGTATCCCGATCAATACTCCTATTAATGTAATTAATGGGTGGGTGCTATCAATTTGTTTTAAGACTACCAATCGAATTAAATTATCGGTCATTCCTACCACCAATATGCCATACAATAAGATGCCCCACGCCTGAAAATCATTGCCGCCGGCCATACTTAAAATAAATACCGGCAATATTCCTACAAAAGTGCCTATAAAGGGAATCATAGAACCTATAGTAACAATCACAAACCAAAACAATGGATTATCCACTCCAAAAATATAAATCCTATTAAGGCAATAATTCCTTGTGCCAGTGCTACTAATGGTATGGCAATAGCATTGGAACGAACGACATTATCTATTTCTTTTCCCAATATGACCAAGGTTTTATTGCTTAAGGGAATATATTCCAATAAAGAATCCTTTAATTTCTTGGGACTTTGAAGCATGTAATAGAGAATAAAAGTAAAATACCCAAAGAAATTAGAATGGTAAAGGTTCCGCTGGCAAACCCTTGTAAATTATCTGTTAACCAACCAGAAGCTTGTTTAGGGTCAATTGCCGATGATAGGTCATAACCGGCATATTTTTCCAATTTAAATATCTGTTCCTTGAACGCTTTTGTAACTTCTTCGGATTTATCAGCCAAATTTCCAATTTCGGCACCTAGCATAAAGGCTGCACCGGTCAATGGAATAAAAATTCCTAATAGTGAGGCAATAATCAATAATGTGGCCGCCACGTTCTTTTCATGCCCTTGTTCAATAATTTAATCATCCATTTTCTTAAGATGACATAAAGGGTTAACGCACCCAGTACACCGGAAATGTAAGGTAACATATAGGTGATGATCAATCCCCAAGAAAAAGTATAAGCGCAAGTATGATTATCTGCCTTATGAGCTTATGGTTAATTTTCTTCATGGAATTTTAATCTTTACTGTTGGATTGATTGTGGTAAAGGTGACTGATTATTTTAGTATAATTTAACTCTGTAACTTATTTTTCTAATTCAAAAATCTAACTTGTGACTTTATTGCCAACTATTCTTTTATCCTCATACCTATGCATATTAGAGAGACCCATTTTGTAGCAAAGAACATTCATAAAAGTAGATTACAAGAATACGGTGTAGGTATCTTTGAAGGCATTACTAGTAAATCCGCTTTAAAAAAAGCAATTAAAAAGAAACTTATTTGGGTCAATGGTAAAGAGGCTTTTACCGCAACATTTATTTCCGGAGGGGAGAAAATAGAATATCTCGTAGATACGCAAACTCCTTCCAAACGATTAAAATTACCATTGCAGGTTATATTCGAAGACGAGTATTTAGCTGTCATTAATAAACCCGCCGGAATTTTGGTGAGCGGCAATAAATTTTTGACCATAGCCAATGCCCTTCCTCAAAATTTAAAAATTAGTAGGGCCAAGGATGCTGTTGATCCGCAACCCGTTCATCGTTTGGATTATGAGACTACAGGCCTATTATTGGTAGGAAAAACCAATAGTGCAATAGTGGCCTTAAATCAAATGTTCAAAAATAGGGCAATAAAAAAAACTTATTTAGCTGTTACAATCGGTGAGATGAGAGAAAACGGTCATATTTCGTTACCCATTGATAACAAGGTAGCTTCTTCTTTTTCTGTAATCCAATCAACCTTGTCAGATAGGTTTACCTATTTAAATTGGTTGAGTTGCAACCACAGACTGGGCGTAGGCATCAACTCCGTAAACATCTATATGCTATTGGGAACCCTATATTGGGAGATAAACTTTACTTTAAGGACAATTTACAGCTTAGGGGCAAAGGGCTTTATCTACATGCGTATTCCTTACAATTTCAACACCCCATTTCTAATAATACCATGAACTTTAAGGCAATTTTGCCAAAAAATTTTATAACATATTCCCTGAATTTGAACTGTAGTTCCATGTACAAAAAAGCACCGTAATGAACGTATTCATTACGGTGCTAAACAACTAACCAACTAAAAACTATTCTTAATTTCTTCTGCTACTTCTTGTGGTCGTAGAAACCGATCTTGAACTTTTTGAAGGAGTCTTGCTTACCGATCTTGAGCTATAACTTCTTGAGGGAGTCTTTGCCGTTGACCTTGTACTTGTACTTTTACTTACAGCACTTCTACTTCTTGCAGGTGTATTTACGGAACGTTTAACCGTTGTACTTCGCTGAGTTCTAACATTTGGATTTACTTTTCTATGTGTTGTAGTAGTTCTTTTTACCGTGGTGCTCCTAGGCGTTCTAATTACCTCTCTTTTGGTAACCGTTCTCTTTTGACCATTTTGAGCCACTGCATTATTGTTACTACGTTTGCTATTTGTATTGTTTCCAATAGTTCTAGTAACCTCTCTTTTATTTACACTTCTATTATTAGCATTACTACGAACCGCACCATTGTTACGCTTTACGGTAGTTGTCCTATTAATTGTAGTGTTTCTATTTGTTCTAGATGTATTACTGGAAACAACCCTTTTATCGTTTCTAAGTCCATTGTCTCTCTTAGCTACTGTTCTGTTACTGCGTAAATTATTGTTCCTGACCGCTACACGCTTGTCATTTCTATATATTGTAGCTCTTTCATTTCTAACTTTATTATATCTATATGTCTTACCAACATTTACGTATGCTCTTCTAAAGTTATTTCTATAAGGTCTATAATATGAATACCTAATTGGTGTATAATATCTTCTATAGGGTCTGTTATATACTAGGCACAAGTTAATTGCCGGCCTTGAAAACCATCTATGGAAAGGTCTAAAAACATAATTTCTATTGTATATATTGATATAACCGGTATGATAGTCATAAAATCCTTGATTGTTATAATACACATACATACCACCTACGCTGCGTACACGGTTATTTCTGTAATTGATTTGGACATCACCAATTTGGTTTACCCTTCCATAATAATCGTAAAATATGGGTACGTTTTCAACTTGAATTACTGCTCCATAATCATCATATTGAGCAAAAGGGCTATAATCATATCCTGAGTTGAACGTAATGCCATTTCTGCTACCGCTTACTTGACTTTCAATATAAAAATCAAATTCGCCATCTGGATACACCGAAAATGTGATTCCGTTTTCAACAAATATGAAGGAGTTGTCAAATCTATAAGCATTGCTATTAGCAACCTTATCTTCATTAATACCGATAGCGAAAACACCTGTGGTGCTTAATATCATCGCCGTAAAAAGGAGTACTAAATTTTTCATGATATAAGGTTTTAAATCTGCCTTTCGACAGCGGTTCTAAATGCAATTATTCGCATTCCCTTACATCATTACAAACAGCGTGCCAAAAAATATAAATTATATTTATACTGTTGATAAACAGCTATTTACTAGATTCGGTTTCCATATAAATAAAACTAATTTATCTTTATAATTTATCTTTTAAGTAATTGGCCGTAAAAGATTTTTTACTTTTAGAGACTTCTTCAGGAGTTCCTTCGGCCAGCAAATGACCACCGTTTTCCCGCCGCCTGGACCAAGGTCAATTAGATAATCGGCGCATTTGATTAAATCTATGTTATGTTCTATAACTACAATGGAATGCCCTTTCTTGATCAGCGCATTAAATGATTTCAAAAGCTTTTTAATATCATGAAAATGTAATCCGGTAGTTGGTTCGTCAAAAATGAAGAGCGCTTTGTCCTTGGTGCTACCCTTAATCAGAAAGGAGGCTAATTTAATACGTTGGGCTTCACCTCCAGATAGAGTAGAAGAAGATTGTCCTAAAGTTACATAACCTAAACCTACATCCTGTAAGGGTTTGAGCTTGGTAACGATTTTATTCTGTAAACCTTTTTCAAAAAACGTAATGGCATCATCTATGGTCATATTAAGGATATCATCAATATTGGCTTCATTGAACGTTACCTCTAATACCTCTTTCTTAAAACGTTTGCCTCCACAGGTTTCACATTCCAAATGCACATCTGCCATAAATTGCATTTCTACCGTAATTTCGCCTTCCCCCTTGCATTTTTCACACCTACCACCATCAACATTAAATGAGAAGTGTTTGGCCTGATAGTTTCTTATGGTACTAAGCTTTTGGCTTGCAAAAAGATTTCTAATATCATCATATGCCTTGATATAAGTAACCGGATTTGACCTGGAGGATCTACCAATTGGGTTTTGGTCTACAAATTCAACATGTTTTATATGTTTATATTTTCCTTCCACATCCGTAAACTGTCCGGCTTTTTCCCCATAGCCACCAGTTTCTTTTAATATTGTTGGATAGAGTAACTTTTTTACCAAAGTACTTTTACCACTACCTGAAACACCCGTAACTACAGTTAACATATCCAAAGGAAAGGTTACATCAATATTTTTCAGGTTATGTTCTCTTGCACCTTTAATAGTAATGTAATTTTTAGAGGTTCTTCGTTCTTTTGGAACCTTAATTTCCATACTACCATTGAGGTACTGTGCCGTTAGCGAGTCTGATTTTAATATTTCCTTTAATGTTCCCTGCGCCACAACATTACCACCATGGCTGCCTGCCTCAGGACCAATGTCAATGACCATATCCGCAGCCTTCATAATATCCTCATCATGTTCTACGACAATAACCGTATTGCCCAAATTTTTAAGTGATATTAAAACATCTATAAAATTTTCAGTGTCTTTTGGATGAAGGCCAATACTTGGTTCATCTAAAATATACATAGACCCCACTAAACTACTACCTAAAGAGGTTGCCAGGTTTATGCGTTGACTCTCACCACCAGAAAGGGTGTTGGATTTTCGGTTTATGGTCAGGTAGTTTAGACCAACTTTGCTTAAAAAACCAAGACGGGTCCTAATTTCTATCAATAGGCGTGAAGCTATTTTGGCGTCGTTGTCATTTAGCTCCAATGTATTGAAAAATTCACCTAACTTTTCTATTGAACGACCTACCAATGATGAGATGTTGGCACCGCCTACTTTGACATAATCGGTCTCCGTACGTAATCTTTTACCATTACAAACATTACATTTGGTTTTACCACGATATCTTGATAACATGACCCTATTTTGAATCTTGTAACTTTTTTCCTCAAGCATACCAAAGAACTTATGAAGTCCTATGAAATGATTATTGCCTTTCCAAACCAACTCCTTTTGTTCTTCTGTCAGTTCATACCAAGGTTTATGAATGGGGAAGTCAAATTTGTAGGCAGAATTGACCAATTGGTCCCTATAAAAGCCCATACTTTCTCCACGCCAAGGAAAAATTGCATTTTCATAGACTGAAAGTGCCGTATTGGGAATGACCAAATCTTCATCAATACCAATAACATCTCCATATCCCTCACATTTTGGACAGGCACCATATGGATTGTTGAAACTGAACAAATGTACATTTGGTTCTAGAAAGGTCATTCCGTCCAGTTCAAACTTATTACTGAAAAATGTCTGTTTTCCGGTAGCCAATTCCTCTATTACGCACTCTCCCTTACCTTCAAACAAAGCTGTATCAATGGCATTGGCCAATCTATTATAAAAATCCTCATCGTTTTTGGTAATGATGCGATCTATGACCAAATCAAATTTTTTGCCTATATCTTTTGGGGCTTGGTCAATTCTCAGGACTTTATTGTTATATTTAATACGTGCATATCCTTGTTTTGAAAAAAGTTCCAGAGATTTAATAGTATCCCTGTCTTCCCTAATTTGGATGGGTGCCAGTAATAATAGTTTTGTTTGCTCGTCAAAAGTTTTTACAAAGTTGACAATGTCGCTAACCGTATGTTTTTTTACCTCGTTACCGGATATGGGAGAAAAGGTTTTTCCTATTCTGGCAAACAATAATTTAATGTAATCATATATTTCCGTAGTGGTACCTACAGTAGATCTAGGATTGGTAGAGTTTACTTTTTGTTCTATTGCAATTGCGGGGGCAATACCTTTTATATAGTCAACCTTGGGCTTGTCCAATTTGCCCAAAAACTGTCTTGCGTAAGATGATAAACTTTCTACATACCTTCTTTGTCCTTCTGCATATAGGGTATCGAATGCTAGGCTAGACTTCCGGATCCGGACAAACCCGTGATAACAACAAGTTTATTTCTAGGTATAACTACATCTATGTTCTTAAGGTTATGCAGTTTTGCTCCCTTAATGATTATGTTCTCTTTCGGATTTACTTCGGTAAGTATAGGCATATAAAAATCTAATTGTACAAAGATACGCTTTGCCTTTTTTCTATTCTATAAAATGGATGGCCAACTAAAATCTGAGAAGAAATTTTCACATAATTATAAGAGTATTATTTTTTTCTATCTTTGGAGCCTAATAAAATTTAATCGGCCTATAAAGCAACTTTACATTTTTAAGTTAAAATTAATACTACTGGTATCCTAGTTCAAATGAAATAGGGACCATATTTTAACCCTTAAAGTAAAGTTTATGGTTGTACAGATTGAAGATTCCCAATTAGTCAAAAAATATATTCAAGGAGACGAAAAGGCCATAGAGGCTTTAATAAATCGTCATAATTCTCGTTTAACGGTTTTATCTATTCAAAAGTAGGGGATAGGGAATTGACCGAGGATATTTTTCAAGATACCTTTATGAAAGTGATCCGTACCTTAAAAAAGGTGCCTATAACGAAGAAGGAAAGTTTTTGCCCTGGGTCATGAGAATTGCACATAACCTGATTATTGATCATTTTAGAAAGCACAACAGAATGCCCATGTACAATAGTAAGGAGAGCTATAATATATTCGCTTTATTGGGTGATGAAAAACTTGATGCAGAAAGACAGTTGATCAAGGAGCAAATAGATACTGATTTGGTGAGGCTGATCAAAGAACTCCCTGAGGATCAGCAGGAAGTTTTGGAAATGCGTATCTACAAGGATATGAGTTTTAAGGAAATTTCGGATAATACGGGTGTTAGTATCAATACGGCTTTAGGAAGAATGCGCTACGCATTGATCAACCTAAGAAAGTTAGTTGAGGCCAATAGTATAGTTTTAACGAATTAATTGGTTATAGGTCGAGTGGATCTACTATCTTCCTCAATGTATCGTTCTTTAGTTGAACCTAAACAACAAATACTATGGAGAAAATTTACACCGATAAAATTGAAAAATGTACTTTAGTAAAAGCCAGACCAGAAACCATTGAATTTTTATTGGCCTATTCTAAGTCATTGGATATAACAGAAACAAAGGGATTACAATTTGAAAGTAATTTAAATTAATCATCCTTACCAAATAATATAAACCTCTTGGACGAAAGTTCAAGAGGTTTTCTTTTTTATATAATTATATGTTAGGTGTCCTTACCGTATACATGATTATAATGTTTCTTTCCAATCTTAAATATTTGTCCTGTAGTAAGGCCAAAACAATATTCTCCTATATAGTACCGTCCTTAAAAGCTATATCTAAATTTATCACGGAACTTTCCATATTCTAATTTATTGTATGGAAATATACTTTTTCGATGTTTCACATCATAAAAGTGCTGTTTGACAACATACTTTTTTGAACAGCACCCCTTTTCTATAGTTTTATATCAGAATTAAAAAGCAAACCAAAATAACCAATTAGATTTTCCCAATCTAAAACCTTAAAAGAAAGTAACTCGTATGAAACTACAAATTGAAGACTCAGAATTAGTAAGGGATTACATCAATGGTAACGAAAGTGCCCTTGAAATATTGATCAACAGACACAATCAGCGTATTACTAGTTTTATCTATTCTAAGGTATTGGATAGGGATATTACAGAAGATATATTCCAAGATACCTTTATAAAGGTGATCAAGACCTTAAAAAAAGGAAAATACAGCGAGGAAGGTAAATTTTTACCATGGGTAATGAGAATTTCCCATAACTTGATTATTGATCATTTCAGAAGAAATAAGAGAATGCCAATGTTTGAAGGTAGCGATGACTTCAATATTTTTTCTGTTATAGGTGATGATAAGTTAAATGCTGAAAAGCAACTCATCAAAAATCAAATAGATACAGATCTTAGACAATTGGTAGAAGAGTTGCCAGATGATCAAAAAGAAGTTCTTTTAATGCGTATCTACAAGGATATGAGCTTTAAGGAAATATCGGAAAATACAGGAGTAAGTATCAATACGGCCTTGGGAAGAATGCGTTATGCTTTAATAAATCTTAGAAAAATCATCGACAAAAACAATATTGTTCTTACGAATTAAGAGGGAAGAACATAGAGTAAACAATTTTCCAATTTTGCGGCGTTATTTTAGTGTAACAACGTAGGAAGTATGGAAAAAATTTACTCTAATTTTCAAGAACAGGCAGAATTTGTTAAAGTATGTCCAAAGACAATTAATTTTTTGTTGAGTTATTCTCAGGCGCTTTACGAATTTGAGCACAATGATTTAAGTTTTGAAACATTTTTTAAACTAATAAAAGACCCGTTTTTAACGGGTCTTTTTCTTTTTATAATATTCGTTCAGTACGGATTTTCTACCTATTTTCTTGGTTATGATATCTTTCTCCAGTCCCAACCTCTGGCAGGAGAATATTGTCTGCCGTACCAAATGATCTGCAAGTGTAAATCGTTCCAAATTTCCTTGGGGAACAAACGTTTGGCATCTTTTTCTGTTTGTACTACATTTTTACCATTGGTAAAACCCCACCTATATAGTAATCTATGAATATGTGTATCTACCGGAAAAGCTGGAATACCAAATGCTTGTGATACAACAACACTAGCCGTTTTATGGCCCACGGCGGGCAATGCTTCCAATGAAGGTAGATCTTGTGGTACTTTGCCATCATGTTTTTCGATCAATATCTTTGAAAGACCATATATACCTTTGGCTTTCATGGGGGACAGACCTACAGGTTTTATGATTTCCCTTATTTCATTTACGCTCAGCTTGACCATATCATAAGGATTGTCCGCTCTTGCAAATAGCAAGGGAGTAATTTTATTTACTCGTACATCTGTACTTTGGGCAGACATTAGAACAGCAATCAATAATGTATACGGGTCTTTATGGTCTAAGGGTACAGGAATTTCTGGATAAAGCTCTTGTAACGTAGAGATTGTAAACGCTATTTTTTCTGCTTTAGTCATTTTTTGTTTAATTTTGAATGAAATAATTTAAACATAAATTTAAACTACTATTATGGATACATTAAAAGTCGGGGATAAAGTGCCGTCATTTTCAGCAAAGGACCAAGATGGTAATTTGGTTAAACTTTCTGATTACAAAGGAAAAAAACTGATCGTCTTCTTTTATCCTAAGGCCAGTACCCCGGTTGTACTGCCGAAGCGTGTAATTTAAGGGATAATTACCAAGAATTGCAAGCCAATGGCTATGAACTTTTAGGGGTAAGTGCAGATTCTGAAGCAAGACAAGCAAAATTTAAAAGTAAATATGAGTTTCCTTTTCCGCTATTGGCAGATGAAGTCCATACGGTCCTTAATATTTTTGGGGTCTGGGGACCTAAAAAATTTATGGGTAGGGAATATGATGGTATACATAGAAAAACCTTTGTTATAGATGGTAATGGTATGGTTATAAAGGTTATAGATAAGGTGAAGACCAAAGACCATGCAGCACAACTATTGGAATAATTTTAATGATTAAATTAAAAAACCGAGTGCCCAATTTATGGACGCTCGGTTTTTTTTTAAAGTAAGAAAATTTAAAGACTTTATGATTCTTGAAGTTCCTCTTCATTATCCTTTCTGCTGAAAAGATTCTTTTCTTTTATAATTTCCGCAATGCCCTCAGGAAGCATTTTTTCCCAACCTTCCTCATTGTTCATTAATTTTTTAAGTACATCTCTAGAGAAAATATGCATGATATCGGCTCATAATCAATGATATCCATTACTTTGCCGTTGTATTTAAAGAATTTATACAATTCTTTCATACGTGGGTGTACCTTAACATTATTGCTCGTCATTATTTGTCCGGTATCCGGATTCTTCATTGGGTATAGATAAACTTGTAGATCTTTAAAGAAAAGTTTGCCGAACGCCTCTAAAATTCCACCACTTAAATGCCTGTAATATTTTTCATCAAATATGTCTACCAAATTATTGACGCCCATGGTAAGTCCAATTCTATTTTTGGTAAAGTTGTTGAAATATTCAACCAGCTTATAGTATTCCTGAAATTTTGATATCATAACGGAATGACCAAGTGAACACAACAGCTCTGCGCGGTCCATGAAGTCTTGCTCATCTATTTCACCGGATGCCTTTAAATTGGAAAGGGTAATTTCAAAAATTACTATGGTGTTGTTCTGGTCTACTTGAGAATCACGTATGAAAATATCATACGATTTTTCAAACATGTCTAGATTTACCTTGGTTACCGGTCTAAAACTACCGCGTAACGCCAAAATATTTTTTTTGTACAATACTGCGGCAGGCAAAAGGTTATTACCGTCCGGGCCAAACATAACGGCATCTGTCATATTGTTCTTAATAAGCTGCAAGCTCATTAAACGGTTGTCTACATCCTTAAAATTAGGGCCTGAAAAATTGACCATATCAATTTCCAATGTATCCTTGTCAATATGGTCATATAAATATTTCAACATTTTTTTTGGCTTATGATACTTATAGAAAGCACCATAAATTAAATTTACACCAAGTGTTCCAAGGGTCTCTTGCTGCAAACGAGCCATTTTGTCGTTTAAATCGTATATGTAATATAATCTCCCATTCTTTTTGGTTGGGGTCCAATTGGTAACGTATACCAACCCATCCGTGTCCTTTGTACCGTTTTGAAAAATCTATGGTAGCTACGGTATTTGCATAGGAAAAGAACAATCTGTCCGGATGGTTTTCCTACTTATACGCTCCTCCATTAACTGCATCTCATGGGTAAGCATAGTTTTAAGACGGGCTTGTGTAACATACCGGCCATCGGCTTCAATGCCATAAATAGCGTCGCTGAAATCCTTGTCATAGGCACTCATTGCTTTCGCTATCGTGCCAGATGCTCCACCCGATCTAAAGAAATGGCGCGCTGTTTCCTGTCCTGCGCCAATCTCTGCAAATGTTCCATAAATATCCGGGTTTAGATTTATACGTAACGTTTTTGCCTTGATCGAGGGAATGTTTTCAAAAACACTATCTCTTTTTAGTACGGATGCCATTTTTACCTGTTTATCTTTTTAACAAAGTTATAAAGAATGGACGTTACATTTGGCATATGCCCTAAAAAATGGAATTACTTTCATTCTTTACTTTATTGCGCTTTAATTACCCTGATCTTCTAATTTTTCAACCTTTATTTTACTAAAAAGGAATTAAATTTGTAATACATGACAAATAATTTACGTGTTACTTTTTTAGGGACGGGAACATCGCAGGGCATTCCGATCATAGGTAGTACACATCCGGTATGTTTAAGTGAAAACCAAAGGATAAAAGATTACGGGTATCCGTCTTAATATCGTGGAACAAATATCATTATGTAATTGATTGTGGCCCAGATTTTAGACAGCAAATGTTGACCATAATATTCAACATTTGGATGGTATTCTGTATACACACGAGCATTCTGACCATACCGCAGGCCTTGATGATATAAGGCCCTTCTTTTTCAGGCAGGGCAGTATACCGATTTATGCTCATAAGCGTGTGTTGAAATCCTTGAAAAACCGATTTGACTATATTTTTAATGAAAAGGATAAGTATCCTGGTGCGCCTTCGGTGCAAATTAATAGGGTAAAGAAAAATTGTCCTTTTACATTGGGTAACAAAACAGTATTACCCATTAATGTACTGCACAATAAACTACAGGTTTTTGGTTATCGTATTGACGATTTTACGTATTTAACTGATGTAAAGTCTATCCATGACGATGAATTGGAAAAAATAAAACATTCTAAAGTATTGGTCGTAAACGCTCTTAGAATTCAACCCCATATTTCCCATTTTAATTTAGAGGAGGCCTTGGAGTTTATTAATAGGGTAAACCCGGAAACCGCATATTTAACCCATATTAGCCATTTGCTCGGTTTTCATGATGAGGTAGAAGCAATGCTTCCGCCTAACGTACATTTGGCTTTTGATAACTTAACCATTACTATTTAATTATGAAGAAAAATATCTTTTTATACCTCTTTTTATTTTCGGCCTTAATCTGCTTGTATCTTTTTGTCAGTAGTAATAAAATGGTGGAAATGAATACCGCCAAAATAACCAAGTTACAGTCAGAAATAGATGTTTTGAAGGATTCTGTACAACGGTCCAATGTCAAGGTTATGGATATGCAATATTTTTCTTTGGAAAATAATGATGATGCTTTGGCTTATTACGAGCATTTGGATCTACATAACCAGCTGCATATATTACGGACAAACTGCTGGAAACCAATGAACAAAAAGGAGACAATCCTTTAATTCCTTATGAAGGAATGGAAAATGATTTTAAGATCAATAAGATTAAGATATTAAACCATAAATGGATCTTAGCTGATTTTTCCGATGGAAAGTATTGGGGCGAATTGCTTATTAAATATGAACTAAAAGATGATTTGGGGGTTGATTTTACTCTTGTGGACCACTTACTTTACACCCGCAGTAATTAAAGCTTTTCTTGATCCACTTTTGTAAGGAATAAAAGTTTTGAGGTGCAACACCATGCCCAACAGGAAATTCTTCATATTGATGTTCAATACCTAATTTCTTTAAGATTTCCGGTGCTTTACGAGCCCATTCAACCGGAATTACCTGATCTACGTCTCCATGGCTACAATAGAAACTTATTTGGTCAAAATCGTTTGTACTATAATTTTCCTTTAAATGGACTCATTGATATATCCGCTTAGGGCGATTATGTTTTTAACTTCTCAGGATAAGATAAAGCTACGGCGTAACTGAGTATGGTACCCTGACTAAAACCTAATAAATTTACATGGTTCGTGTCCAAGCCATATGCATTGCAGCCTCATCGATAAAGGTTACAATTTTATCCCGTGATCCAATAGCCTGTTCATCATCACTCCACTTTCCTTTTTCATTATCAAAATTTATCGCATACCAAGCATAGCCATATGGCTGAAGTATATATGGTGCCCTAACGGAAATAACACAAAGTTCTTTCGGAAGTTCTGGAGCAAAGGAAAAAAGGTCTTCTTCATTACTGCCATAACCATGAAATAAAAACAGAACGGGTGGTTTTTTATCAGTTAAGTTAGAAGGTCTTATAATATGTTCTAAAGATAGGGGAGCTGTAGTCATAATTTTATTGAATGAATGTGAACCATTTTTGAAAATAGGCTCCAAGGACCGGAATTTCTTGTTCTTATTGCCCAATAGCCCTAAAAATGCATAAAACCA
>NZ_JAUKUC010000003.1:0-9146 GCF_030505015.1 Maribacter confluentis | reverse complement strand
ATATACAGGATTTTGGGGAAACGTTAATAGATTCCTCGGGCATTATTCATGGATATACCAAAGACTCCTACAATATTGATAATATCAATGCAGGTAAAATACTGTTTAAGTTATATAAAACAACAAATGATCAAAGGTATTTGCAGGCTATGAAAACATTGCGCAGCCAATTGGAGGATCACCCTAGAACATCGTCCAATGGTTTATGGCATAAAAAAATCTACCCCAATCAAATGTGGTTAGACGGTCTATATATGGGGGCACCTTTTTATGCACAGTATAATACTACTTTTGAGGATGGAGACAGATTGGACGATATTGCCCATCAATTTGAGTTGATATGGAAACAAACCTTGGATGAGGAAACCGGACTACTATTCCATGCTTGGGATGAAAGTAAACAAATGGACTGGGCCAACAAAAAGGATGGTAAAAGTCCAAATTTTTGGTCTAGATCAATGGGGTGGTACTTAATGGCTTTGGTAGATGTCTTGGATTTCTATCCGGAAAACCATCCCAAAAGAAAGTGTTTTGATAAATTACTTAAATCAACTTTCTCAGAGTTTACTCGCCTTTCAACACCCAACCGGTTTATGGTATCAAGTAACCGATAAGGGAGAAATGGAAGGGAATTACCTAGAAGCTTCTGGCTCGGAAATGTTCTGTTATGCTTTTGCCAAAGGTAATGAAAAGGGATATCTGCCTGTAAAATTTAAATCAATCGCCCATAAAACGTTTGATGGACTATTATCAGAAGTGGTAGAGGTAGAGGCAGATGGTGAGGTTCATATTAATAACATTTGTAAAAGTGCCGGCTTAGGTGGAAATCCATATAGGGACGGAAGCTTTGAGTATTATATAAGTGAGCCAATAGTTACGGATAATCTGCATGGCACCGGTCCTTTTATTCTGGCGGCATTAGCATTAAATAGATAGTAATTCATTTCTACAGCAATTATGAAAAAAATCATTTCAATTTTAGGGTCACTTCACTTTTGTTGTGTGCCATGTTGTTACTAAACTGTAAGACAGAAAAGAAAGAAAATGCCAATGACAAGGAAGCCACGGAAGAAATGGTAGTTCCGGAAAATTCCAAATGGTCAGAAAAAATGGCACTTTCGGAAATTCACAGGTTTCCGGATCCAACATTACTGGATTTTCAAAAGGAATCTAGATGGAGCTATACTAACGGTTTGGTGTTACAGGCCATAGAACGTGTCTATGAACAAACGGGTAATCAAAAACTATATGATTATGTGTATGATTACGCCAATAGAATGATCAAGGAAGATGGTACCATTGTAACTTATGACCTTACTTCCTATAATTTGGATATGATCAAATCCGGTGATGCCATTTTCTGGTTACAGGAAAAAAATCCGGAACCAAGATTTAAAATGGCCATGGATACCCTTCATAAACAATTAGAAGGACAACCTACTACTTCTGAAGGCGGATATTGGCATAAAAAAAGATATCCATACCAAATGTGGTTGGACGGTCTGTTCATGGCAGAACCATTCCATGCAAAATATGCTTTAAAATATTTAGAGGAAGATGAGGTCAATAAGGTAATTGACCATATTGTTTTACAGTTGACCTTATTGAAAAACACAGTAGAGACCCCAAAACCGGATTATATTTTCATGGATGGGACGAAAGCAAAGAACAACGATGGGCCAATAAGGGAAACCGGGTTATCGCAGCATTTTTGGTCGCGCGGAATGGGCTGGTACGGTATGGCAATGGTAGATATATTAGATTACTTGCCAGAAGAACACCCGGGGCGAGAACGTATCATTAATTATTTAAAACAATACGCGGAAGCAATTGTTCAATATCAGGATCAAGGGGGTACGTGGTGGCAAGTACTTGATCTTCCTGACCGCAAAGGTAATTACCTGGAGGCAACGGGGTCTTGTATGTTCACCTATGTTTTGGCCAAAGGAGCCAATAAGGGATATATCTCATCTGATTACCTGGTCAATGCAAAAAAAGGGTTTGATGGTATTTTAGAGCAATTTGTCACGGTAGAGGATAACGGGGTCATTAATTTGAACAAATGTTGTGGAGTAGCAGGTTTAGGTGGAGATCCGTATCGGGATGGTTCGTTTGATTATTATGTCAACGAGATTATTCGTTCAAACGATCCAAAGGTACAGGACCTTTTATGTTTGCGGCATTGGAATTGGATAGGTAAAATATTCGTGTTCAAACATTATGAAAAGAGAATAGCCAACAAAATGATCATTGGTATTTGAAAATGAATTAAATACTGCATTTTGTTGGTAACGATGAGGATGACCAACACATTCCTGATCGTAAAATTCATCTCATGGAGATAGGATTTATTGTACATTTATTAAGAAGTAACCAAAAAACCAACAATGAAACCAATTAATGTAGCGCTATGTTCATTTGGTATGAGCGGTTATGTTTTTTCATGCCCCTTTTGCCGCTAAAAACCCTAACCTTAACCTTTATGCGGTTTGGGAACGAATCAAAAATGAGGCAGTCAAAAAATATCCTGATATTATCACCTTTAGAACGTTGGATGAGCTTTTGGCGGACAATAAGGTAGAGTTGGTGATCGTGAATACGCCAAGTGTTACACATTATGAATATGCCAAAAAGCCTTGGAGGCATTTAAGCATGTCATTGTAGAAAAACCATTTGTAGCAAGTACGGAGCAGGCAAATGAGCTAATTGCATTGGCGAAAAAAAACGATCTAAAACTATCTGTTTTTCATAATAGAAGATATGACAGTGACTTTAAAACGTACAAAAGGTTTTGGAAAACAATTCCCTTGGGCAACTGGTAGAGGCACACATTCATTATGATCGCTACCACCCTGGTTTAAGCCCTAAAGCTCACAAAGAGGTAGATACGCCAGCCGTTGGCGGACTATATGATTTGGGGTCGCATTTAATAGACCAGGCTCTTCATTTATTTGGCAAGCCAAATGCGGTTTTTGCAGATCTGGAGGTATTTAGGCCAGGGGCCAAAGTGGTGGATTATTTTGATGTTAGGTTGTTTTATGACACATTTAGGGTAACCCTAAAATCAAGCCTATTCGTTAAGGAGGTCACTACGGGCTTTACTCTTCACGGTACAAAAGGTTCCTTTGTAAAATCTAGGGCAGACGTACAGGAAGCGGCACTGCAGCGTGGTGAAATACCAGGGGGTGAAGGGTATGGCATAGAACCGGAGAATGAAATGGGACTCTTACATGCTGAAATTGATGGTTATGAAAACCGAATTAAGGTGCCCACTTTGGCAGGTAACTATATGCAGTATTTTGATGGAGTAGTGGATGCAATACGAAATGATAAAACCTTGCCGGTAACCGGTGAAGAAGCGGCCCTTGTTATTGAAGTGATAGAGGCCTGCCTTGCAAGCAATAAGGAAAAAAGGGTGATTGCCCTTTAACTATCAATGTTCAAACATTAAAAAGGAACATCAAATTTTCATTTATTTAATAATTATGGTCAGGAATATAGTACTCTTTATGCTCATATTAATTGCAGGTACAACTGTTCATGGTCAGGTTTTAGATCATTCGTGGGGCGAACTGGTAAATTCAAACGAACCAAATCTATACGCATCTCCAGAGATATTAGAAGTGGCGGATAATGTATTGTTGCTTCAGAAAGAGATTGGCGGTTGGCCAAAAAATAAACAGCCCAAAATATTACGGCAAAGGAAAAGGTACAACTGCACATTGATAAAAATGACAATGTTGGCGCTACTATTGATAACGGCGCTACTACTTTAGAAATGATATTTCTGGCCAAAGTATATGCGCATCATAACCATGAAAGATATAGAATAGCTTTTATTAAAGGATTGGAATACTTGATACAGGCCCAGTACGAGAATGGTGGTTGGCCACAATTTTATCCGCTTAGAAAAGGGTATTATACCCATATAACATATAATGATGATGCCATGGTCAATGTTATGAACTTGCTAAGGGATATCTATGAGACCCAAAAATATGATCACTTAAATATATCGGCTGCACTTAAAAATGCAGCAAAAAATGCGTTTGACAAGGGCGTACAGTGCATTTTAAAAACCCAGTACAAACAAAATGGGGTTTTGACGGCATGGTGTGCACAACATGATGTGGAGACTTATGCACCCGCTAAAGCTAGGGCATATGAACTACCCTCGTTAAGCGGTAAGGAATCTGCAAAAATTGTGTTGTTATTAATGTCCATTAAAAATCCTTCTGAAGAAATTATCAATTCTGTTACGGCTGCCAGTAATTGGTTTAAAAAAGCTCAGATTACCGATACACGTGTAGAAAGAATATATAATAGTGATGGTAAAGTGATCGATAAGAAAGTTATTGCAGAACACAATGTTAAACCTATTTGGGGCCGATTTATGAATTTAGATGATAATAGGGCATTCTTTTGTGATCGGGACGGAATTAAAAAATATTCGTTATCAGAAATAGGCGATGAACGAAGAAATGGGTACCGTTGGTACACGGATGAACCTCAGGAAGTGTTGGATGAATTTTCTCAATGGCAGAAAAATGTCACTATCAAAAGGACTAAGGTAAACAAGATTGATATTTATAATATGACCGTTGCAAAAGATGGTTCGGGCGATTTTTTTGATTTGCAATCCGCCATAAATGCCGCTAAAGGTTTCCTGATAAATCGGTTACAATACTGCTCAAGAATGGCATATATAATGAAAAGGTTAAGGTATATGAATGGAATACCAATATGCGTATAATTGGTGAAAGCACGGAAAATACCATTATTACCTTTGATGACCATTTCAATAAAATAAATCTAGGAAGGAACAGTACGTTCCACACCCCAACGTTTTCAATAGAAGGAAACGATTTTTACCTCACGAACGTTACCTTAAAAAATACCGCAGGCGAAGTGGGCCAAGCCATTGCCCTAGCTGTACATGCAAACAGGGTAAAAATTGAAAATTGTAGGATCATGGGTAATCAGGACACGGTCTATGTTACAGGTGAGGGCTATGTACAATATTTTAAAAATTGCTATATTGAAGGAACTACGGATTTTATTTTTGGACAGGCAACCGCATTTTTTGAGGACTGTATAATTCATAGTAAAAAAAACTCCTATATAACGGCGGCATCAACACCCAAAGGTATTGCTTACGGTTTTGTATTTAAGAACTGTAGATTGACCGCCCCTAAGGAGGTAACGCAGGTATATTTAGGGCGCCCTTGGCGAACCCATGCAAAAACCGTGTTTTTAAATTGTGAAATGGGGAGCCATATTGTTCCTAAAGGATGGGACAATTGGTCCAATAAAGAAGCGGAAGAACAATCCTTTTATGCGGAATATAATAATACAGGACCAGGATTATACCTAAGCAACGGGTAGAATGGTCATATCAATTAGGGCCAAATATGATTAAGGAATATGAAAGAAAAACCATTCTAGGTAATTCCTTGTGGTTTCAGATAGATTGATGTGGTGTTCAAGTAATGGTAGAATTCAACAAGTAAAAATATAAAGCACTTAATATATGAAAACTAAACTTGTATTATTGTTTGCATTGGTATTGCTATCGTTCACCGTGAATTTAAAACCTAATGTTATGGATGGTTTACAACCTGTTAAATCTGGAGTATATAAATGGAAGGACCACCCGGTGAAAAAGGGTGAAATGAGGGAGTCCAGAAAAATATTGGAAGGTACTGGGTCGCATCTACAATATTTTAGAATACATGCCACTACGCAATATCCCGGTGCAAAACCAAATCCTCCCCATGCAAACGAGGCAAAGGAAGAATGTATTATTGTTAAGGAAGGTACCATGAAGGTGACTATTGAGGGGCAATCACAAATTCTAGGTCCTGGTGGTGTTATTTTATTGATGCCACAGCAAATGCACAGTATTGAGAATATTGGGGATACCAATCTTACCTATTATGTAATGCAATATCAATCTAAAAAAAATATGAATATTCAAAGGGGTATTGCTAATGGTGGGTCGTTAATGCTTAATAAAGATTCGTTGGTTTTCAACAAAAGTGAACGAGGTGGTGGTATTCCTTATTTTGATAGGGCCACGGCTATGTGCGAACGTTTTGAAATGCACATTACCCAATTGGACCAGAAAGGACCCAGCCATAAGCCACATGCGCATGAGGAAACCGAAATTATCCTTATCCTATCCGGAAAAACGGAAATGACCATAGATGGTAAAGAGTATAAGGCAGGGGAAGGCGATTTTTATTTGGCTAATTCTCAACAACAACACGGTATAAGAAATGCCACTGAGAGTCCCTGTGCTTATTTTGCCTTTAAATGGAATTAATAGTCTAGAATTGATTGCATCATGCGTATACCATTCCTTGTTTTTTTTATACTCCTGTCCTTTACTGGTAAAGCACAGGTAACGACCATATATTGTATTGGCGATTCTACTATGGCGGATAAGTAAACCCGTTAGAAAATCCTGAACATGGTTGGGCCCAAGTGCTGCCGGAATTTTTCAATGAATATATCCAGGTGGCTAACAGGGCCGTAAATGGGCGTAGTAGCAAGAGTTTTATTTCTGAAGGTAGATGGGATGCCGTCTCAAAAAACCTATTTCCAGGGGATTATGTCTTTATTCAGTTTGGTCATAATGATCAAAAATTCAAGGATTCAACAAGATATACCAATCCGCATACTACGTATAGGGCAATTTAAAACGCTTTGTGCTGGAGACAAGGGAAAAGGGGGCATATCCCATATTGTTCTCATCCATTGTCAGAAGAAATTTCAATGAATTTGGGACTTTGGTAGATACCCATGGTCTGTACCCTATGGAGGTATAGCATGGGATAAATGGCAGGATACATTTTAAATGCCTCAATAAATTCTCCCTTGGTCAAAAAAAGTATGGCACGTTGCATACCGCAACCTGGACAATCTATCCCTATTAATTTTTAGTAAAACAGGGCAACATAAAATTATCCAACCCCAAATAAATAAATAATGCCCTTAATCGCATTTTATAGAAATTCTAAGTTGGAAAATTACCATTATTTTTGTGTATTCAAAATAAAAACATGTCTCAATTTCAGATAGGCGATATTGTAGAAACAATTGATGATGTTATCAAGGGAAGGGTAAATGCCATTAACGGTAAGGATATAACGATCATTAGCGATGATGGTTTTCCTCTAGTCTATGAGCCCCATGAACTTGTGTTAATGGCCAACGATATACGTGTCTCTAATTTTGATATTGCTCGCATTAAAAAAGAAAAGGAAATACCAAAGCGGAAAAAAATCTACCATTGTTAAGCCAAAAGAGCGTAACGCCCCTAAGATGGAAGTGGACCTGCATATTAACCAATTGGTGAAAAATCCTAAACAACTGGACAACTATGCTATTCTGAACCTGCAATTGGAAACCGCAAAAAGGCAATTGGATTTTGCCATAGCCAAACGCATTCAAAAAATTGTCTTTATCCACGGAGTAGGGGAAGGAATTCTAAAGGAAGAATTACGTTACCTTTTCAATAAATATGGGAATATTAAATATTATGATGCAGAGTATCAAAAATATGGCCTAGGGGCAACAGAAGTTTATGTCTACCAAAACCCTTAGATTATCCGCCAGTAGTTACTTCACCAAACTCATTAATCTGCAGATCTGTAATTCTACTTCCATTTTCATTGACAAATGTAATGCCACTTAGCTTGATAGTGTGCGTAAAGGTTACGCTATCCGCCGTTGTAGTACTAACGGTAACAGAGCCGCCTTCAGCCTCAATTTCTTCAATGACCGTTGGTGTAAGTGGTGGTGGTGCATCACAAAATAGGCACTGGTTACGGTTTCAGAAAATATACGATAGCTTACTTGTGAGTTTCCGGGAACAGCACTTTCCCTATCCGTCGTGGTTACTTCATTTTTTAGGAGTCCGCTAGCCAAGGTAATGATCAAGGACTCGTCACCATTGATCTTAAAAACCACGTTGGTAGAAGATGTGGATAACGTTCCACAATTTTGGACATTGTCTATGCTATCAAAGTCCACTGTTTCTATTTGAAGGTCGCCATCATCACAGGCAAACAATAAAAATAAACAACCAATTAGTAGGTATTTTTTCATACATCAAATTTAATTTAAAAATTATAAACCCATGGAAAGCACACCCTCCATTTATGGGTAAATTAACTTTATTTGAGCTATTTTTGTTCTTTATTTATTAGAGCAGGTTTTGATGAAACAGGTATATTTAGATAATGCGGCAACAACACAGGTTCACCCTAAGGTAATTTCAAAAATGCAGGATGCATTGGCTAATTCCTACGGAAATCCTTCTTCTACACATAGTTTTGGCAGAACAGCGAAAACGGCCATAGAAAGTGCAAGAAAGACAATTGCCAAATATATTAATGCACAGCCTTCTGAAATTATTTTTACCAGTGGAGGTACTGAGGCGGATAATATGATATTAAGATGTGCGGTGCGTGATCTAGGGGTAAAGACTATAATCACTACTAGAATAGAACATCATGCAGTACTGCATACGGTAGAGGAACTGGAAGCAAAAGGTCTTATAGAATTACAATATGTTAATTTGGATGCTTATGGCAATCCTGATTTGTTGCATTTGGAAGAACTTTTGAAAAGCAATGGTTCTAAAAAATTGGTAAGCCTTATGCATGTGAACAATGAAATAGGCAATAAAATAGATTTGGAACAGATTACCTTATTATCCAAAAAATACGATGCCTTGGTACATTCCGATGCTGTTCAATCCTTAGGTCATTATGAATGGGATGTAAAAAAGTTTCCAATAGATTTTCTAGCTGCAGCAGCTCATAAATTTCATGGGCCTAAAGGAATTGGTTTTGCTTTTATCCGAAAAATTCAGGTATGAGCTGTATGATATCCGGAGGGTCTCAAGAACGTGGGCTCAGGGCAGGTACGGAGTCTTTCCATAATATTGTTGGTCTCCAAGAAGCGTTTTGTGCACGCCTATGATAATTTGGAAACGGAAAAGAAATATGTAGAAGGACTTAAGAGGTATTTTATAGAACAGGTAAGAAAGGATATACCGGAAGCCAAATTTAACGGACATTCCGCAGATATGGAAAATAGTACCTATACGTTGGTGAACGTTTGTTTGCCATTACGGA
>NZ_JAUKUC010000002.1:0-31135 GCF_030505015.1 Maribacter confluentis | reverse complement strand
ACCAGGTTGCGTTGGCATGTTCTGCCAGTGGTCATCATCATATAAAAGAATATGGCAATAGAAGCCAATATTGGGAACAGACTTACATGATCACCATAAAAAGGTATTGAAAATCCTTCTGGAAATTGATAGATAGTATCAAATGAGGAAAGGTCATCTGCCCATAAGAACGATTTTTGACGCAGCGCGAACGAAGTCGGGAAGAACATGAACAATGCGTAGAAAATGGGCATTTGTATAACCGCCGGGATACAACCGCTCATAGGACTCACCCCTGCCTTACCATACAGCTTCATCGTCTCTTGCTGCTTCTTCATTGCGTTGTCCTTATACTTTTCACCAAGTTCAGTAATTTCTGGTTTTAAAACCTTCATTTTTGCTTGGGACAAGTACGATTTATAGGTCACGGGAGACATTGCCAAACGGACTAAAATGGTCATAATAACAATAGCTATACCATAAGGAAAATAGGTACTTATCAACGAATAAAACGGAGTAAATACATAACGGTTGATCCAACCAAAAATACCCCAACCAAACGGTATGGAATCCTCTAAGCCCAAATCCTCGTACTTGGAAAGTACCTCAACATCCGTAGGACCAAAATACCAATGCAAATCCTTGGCTATTTCACCACCTTCCAATTCTATAGGAAGTTTTGAGGAATACGCCTTGGTAAAACCAAATGTTCTACTTTCCTCCTCTACCAAATTGACCGAAGCAAGTTCACCGGATTTAAATGGCTCGTCCGCAGCTAAAATACTGCTGAAAAAGTGTTGTCTATAAGATATCCATTTAATATCCTCCTCTGTTTCCTCGTCATCACTCCCCTCGGACAACTTACTGATTTTATCATCCTCATGATTGTAGGTCAACCGGGTATATCTATTTTCATATTCTATGCTCTTGGAGTGGCGAATACCTTTTAACGCCCAGTCCAATTCAATTGGCTTATTGGAACTGATCACATTGTCCAAACCTTTTGTCTTAATCTGAAAATCTACCAAATACTCATTTGGTTTCATTTCATACCTGTATTCAAGGTACTGATTGTTGGCCGTTTTAGCTTTTAACGATAATATTTGGTTACCGTTGGCCTTGCTCAAAGTAGGCTCAAAATAAAGGTCCTTGGTATTCAAAACCCTGTTATCTGTCGTGGAAAAATCAAGACCAAACGAGGCGTTACCATCCTTGACCAAATACACAGGAACAGAATCATAGGTTACGAAATTTTTCATTTTCGCCTCTACGATCTGTCCACCCTTATTGCTTATTTTCAATAACAGCACTTCATTTTCCAATGTGGTTATATCATTGGACGGTTTGGTAAAACCAAATGCCCCAAGTTTTCCTTGGTACGTAGCTACGGCGGTAGAATCCTGTAAATCTAATTGTTGAACTTCAGTACTAAGGGTCTCCGTAGTTTTTTCCGCTGCTTTGGCGGCTTCTACCTGTTCCTGTTTAGCTTTTTCCGCCGCCAACTCCTCTGGGGTAGGTTGATTTTGGTAAAACATAAAGATGAGTATTCCAAAAATCAGCACAAAGCCAATAATGGAGTTAACATCAAATTTCTTTTCTTCCATGAGGTAATTCTAAATTAATTGGGAATATTACAAATTCAAGACAGCAAATATATGCCCAAAAATAATGTTTATGCCAATGTGGCATTAGTTTGTGATTTTTTATATGCCAGGGCCGCTTTAACAAATCCCACAAAAAGCGGATGGGGATTAGCCACGGTACTCTTATATTCGGGTGATATTGAACACCAATAAACCAAGGATGGTCCTTAGCCTCTACAATCTCCACCAAGTTGGTTTTTTTATTGAACCCCGTAGCGATCAAGCCGGCATGTTCCAATTTATCCAAGTACGCATTGTTAAATTCATACCTATGACGATGACGCTCTGATATTTGCGCTGCGCCACCATACACTTCCCGCACCAAACTACCTTCTTTAAGATCACAATCCCACGCACCTAAACGCATGGTACCTCCTTTATCGGTAATTGTTTTTTGCTCTTCCATGATACTGATGACCGGGTCTGGTGTATTTTCATCCATTTCGGTAGAATTTGCATTGGCCAATTGCAATACATTTCTGGAAAATTCAATAACCGCCATCTGCATTCCCAAACAAATTCCAAAAAATGGAATTTTCATTGTTCTGGCAAATTCCACGGCCTTTACCTTCCCTTCTATACCACGCTCCCCAAATCCTGGAGCAACCAAAATGCCGTCCAGTCCTTTGAGTTTCGTTTTATAATTGGAAACCGTAAGATATTCAGAATGTACAGATTTTACATTGACCCTTACCTCATTAGATGCTCCTGCATGTATAAATGCCTCTAAAATAGATTTATAGGAATCTTGCAATTCAACATATTTACCCACCAACCCAATGGTTACTTCATTTTTTGGGTTTTTATGGCGTTGCAAAAATTCGTTCCAACGGTCCAAATCAGGCTCAACGGTATTTGGTAATGCCAATTTTTGTAGGGTCACGGTATCCAAACCTTCTTCCTGCATCAATAATGGTACATCATATATAGTAGATGCATCTATACTTTGAATGACAGCTTCACGCTTTACGTTACAAAAAAGTGCCAATTTATCCTTTATCTCATCAGAAATTTGATGCTCTGTACGGCAGACTAAAATATCTGCCTTGATACCACTTTCCATTAAGGTCTTGACCGAGTGCTGTGTAGGCTTTGTTTTCAATTCGCCCGCAGCGGAAAGATAAGGCACCAATGTCAGGTGAATTACAATGGCATTATTATCTCCAAGCTCCCACAGTAATTGCCTAACCGCCTCTATATATGGTAACGATTCAATATCACCAACAGTTCCCCCTATCTCAGTAATAACAATATCATACTCGCCACTTTTGCCCAAAACCTGAACGCGCTCCTTGATTTCATTGGTAATATGAGGAACTACTTGTACCGTTTTCCCTAGAAATTCGCCTCTACGCTCTTTTTGGATTACGCTTTGGTATATTCTACCCGTAGTAACATTATTGGCCTGTGAGGTACGAACGTTTAAAAATCGTTCATAATGCCCCAAATCCAAATCTGTTTCCGCTCCGTCATCGGTCACATAACATTCGCCATGCTCATAAGGGTTTAACGTTCCTGGATCTACGTTGATATAGGGATCCAATTTTTGAATGGTAGTTTTGTAGCCGCGAGACTGCAGTAATTTCGCCAAAGAGGCTGCAATAATGCCTTTTCCTAATGATGAAGTAACGCCTCCCGTAACGAAGATGTATTTGGTTTGTGCCATGTATCGAATTCTATGTTACGGGACACAAAGTTACAAATTGAGGACAGAACTTGACGGATTTACCTAGGAAAATGTTTTTGTATTTTTCGAATTATGGATTCTAGCCCATTTACTCGTATTTCCAACGTAGATTTCAATAATTCTCCCAATTTTCCAACAGGAAATCCTTTTTGCTGAAACCAAATTAAATAAGGTTCCGGCAAATCTATTAAGTACCGCCCTTTATATTTACCAAAAGGCATTCTATAATGGGCCAATTCTATAAGTTTTTGCTTGTCTAAATTAATTTCCATTTTTAAATCTAAAAAAATTATCTTTAAGGAATCATCAACTTATACAACATGAAAAGAAGAAATTTTATTGGAACATCAGCAGCTGCCTCTGTTGGTTTCTTAACAACCTCAGCAGTAATGGCCAACAATGAAAATAAAAATCTATCCCCTAAATTAAAATACAATATTAACCATAGCGTATGTTATTGGTGCTATGATTCCATTCCTTTTGAAGATTTTCTTAAACATTTGGTAGCAATGGACATTAGATCCATTGACCTGGTAGGTCCGGACGAGTTTCCTTTATTAAAAAAATACAATATTCATGCCTCCATGTGTTGGGGGGCTGGCAAAGGTATTGTTGAAGGCTGGAACGACCCAAAACTTCATGATGAACTTATTGCAGATTATGAGCGCGTAATCCCTTTGGTTGCCGAGGCCGGATATACCAATCTTATTTGTTTTAGCGGAAATAGAAATGGTATGGACGATATGGTAGGCTTACGTAACTGTGCAAAGGGACTAAAACAATTGATGCCATTGGCCGAAAAACACGGTGTAGTTTTGCAAATGGAACTTTTAAACAGTAAGATCAACCATAAGGATTATATGTGCGACACCTCTGAATGGGGCGTTTCTCTTTGTGAAACCATAGGTTCTGAAAATTTTAAATTATTATATGATATCTACCACATGCAAATTATGGAAGGTGATATTATTAGGAATATCCAAGACTATCACCAATATTATGGTCACTATCATACGGGAGGCAACCCTGGTCGTCATGAAATTGATGAGACCCAGGAAATATTTTATCCTGCCGTAATGAAAGCTATTGTTGAAACCGGTTACACAGGTCATGTGGCACAGGAATTTGTGCCCAGCTGGGAAGACAAACTAGCCGCCTTAAAACAGGGGGTTACCATTTGCGATGTATAAATAGCTTCCTAAGAGTTTTCAAAAAAAGGCATCTTTCTAAAGGTGCCTTTTTTGCTTATAAAAATTATTGTTTTAAAACAGCTTCAATCTCGCCCACCCATCTTTCCTGAACGGTTAAATTCCTGGAATAATTGGTCTCTGCATCATATTTGTTCTGAAAATCATTTAACTGACGTAAAGTAGCCTTATATATTTTGCGCACTTCCTCCTTTATATTCTTTCCAAAACTTGCATTTTGCAGACGCGTTCTGAGCTTTCGAGCATAAAGTTCTGTAATATCAAAATGCAGTTGTTCGTGCAATAAGGTATTGTCATTACAAACTGTTGGCCTATACCAAGAACGTGTAGGATAAAAATAAGCATGCACATTAAAGTTCACCTTCATATCCCCGCCTTCATGATAAGTAGAAAAATCATAGCTAATACCACTTGCGGTAGTGGCAGCCGCATTTGCCCCATTAGGCACATCTCCTTTAAAATTAGCCCAATTTAGTCTGAAATCCGGACTCCAAGGTATTTGCTCTTGGCCATAGACCCATACAACCTGAGCCAACAGGAATAGCACTCCGAGCTTAATATGATTTATAGATCCCAATGATAGGTTATTACTTTCTCTATATCAGGATGAAGGCTGTATAGCACGGGACAGGTATTGGCCGTATGTTCCAATATTTTCCTGTCTTTACCCGAAACTTGAGCCGGTAAATGTAGCTCTACTTCAATTTTTGAAATTCTTCTTGGCGAAGGGGACATATGTTTGGTTACATCCGCTGTAGAACCCTCTAATGCAACTTCCAAACCTTTTGCCTTAATGCCCATCATAGTGAGCAAGCAGCTTGCCAAACCCGTGGCTACGGTATCGGTAGGCGAAAATGCTTGCCCCAGACCATTATTGTCAACAGGGGCGTCCGTTACAAAGGAACTACCGGATTTTACATGTATACATTCTGTTCTTAAATTGCCGTTATAGGTTACTTTTGCCGTCATGTTATTTCAATTCCTTTATTCTTAAATCATCCATCATCATGATATAGGAAGCTTGGTTATAATAACCGGAAATTCCCTTACGTTCATAATCGAACTTATTGCCGTTATATTCCGTTTCTCCAATAAACCTTGATATATCTATCAAATCATTTTTATAGGCTAGTTTCAACAACAAATCATAGGTCAGGTCAAAGCCTCTTACCGCATAACGGTCCGGATCGTCACCAAAACGTTTTCTGTAACGTTCCACAAATGAATTATTGCCCACCACACGATTTACCGATGGATAGGTGAAATTTAAATTGGATAGATGAGTGTTGGATATAACATCGTTTTCAAATGCAGAATTCATATCTGTTGTAAACATGCGCACCTTTACCTTATCCTTGTCTGACAGGGGGTCAAAAGCTGTATTGTTGAAGGAATTTAAAATGGATACCACACTGGCAACCAATCTATAATTTTCCGATTCTACAAAAACCCAGTTTGGAACCTTATTTGAAAGTAAGGTCTGTAACTTATCCCTATTAATACCTATATTTTTTTCCTCTTCCTTGACTACAACAACCTTGGCAGTAGGGAAATGGTCCAAAATTGCCTTTTGCCTATTCCTGCTTTTTTCATCGGCAATTACCAAAATGGTTTCATTGGTATGTGTTCCTTCCACATAATCCAACATATGATCTACCAGCACATCTTCATTGGTATAGGAGAAAAATACGTTGTCCAGACTTATATCGCTCTTTGCGGGAACAGGCGCTACTACAGGAATATTGTATTTGGAGGCCTGCACAGCAGTTTCCTTTAAGGAAGCAATATCCAATGGTCCAAAAATGGCATTGTAACTTCCTAAATTTTCTGCCTGAAGTATGTTTTTGGTATGCAGTAGGTCCAACTGATTGTCCAAAGTTTTCACATTGACAGAAACGCCCAAGGACTGCAAGGAATCTATTGCCACCAATGCCCCGGAATAAAGCCCAAGACTATATTTTAAACTATTTCTGGAATCAATTACTTTTTCCGTCCCTTCTTTATCCGCCAAATTCAACTTATCTAAACGAAACGGCAATAGGAACAAAACTTTAGGTGTAATGGCTACATTGATGCTATCCAATAAATTAACCTTGTCCAAAACCAACGAATTACGCACTTCATAATCCCCCACATTGTCCTTTGGCAATTTCAAGATCATACCAGCCTTTAGACCATCCTTTAAATCTGGGTTCAGTTGGGTAAGTTCTGCCCATGTCATTCCAAATTTTCTGGTCAACCTGAATTCATTCTGTTTTGGCTTTACCTCATAGAAGATGTAATTATCGGTATTAATGACACCGGGATCAACCTTTTTTTCCGGAATTCTAATAACCATACCCTCCTTAAGTCCACCACGTTCGGTAATTTCCGGATTTAAGCGAACTATTTCATCGGACTTTACACCAAATTCCTGTTCCAGTCTATAAAAATTCATTTTAGCAGGTACGGTGTAAGAAATAAAAAGCTCCGTTACCTGATTAGAAACTGTACTGCCCGCAATTTTTGGCATTAACAGTTCATACCCTTCGGACAAATAATTGTTTGTCTTGGACAAGCCAGGGTTAAGCACCAACATACTGTCAATGGTTATTCCATATTTATGGGCAATACTCCATCTTGTCTCCTTTGGTGCAACGATATACTTTTCATAATCATCAGAATTCAAAGGATTTTCTACCACAGCAGGTGCCTTAAATTTTGGAATGCGCAGTTCCATCCTTTTCTGAAGCGGAGAAGCATACAGTACCTTATTATATTTTTTGAGCTCATCTTCCGTAATCTTATACTGCTGGGTAATTCCAAATATAGTTTCCTTTTTTCTTACCCTGTGTGTAGTAAACCCGATAGGCTCCCTAGCAGTGGCGGAATCCTGCATTATATTCTTATTGAGTACCGATACGGCATCTGTAGTCCGGGAAGCGACTTTTGCCCCCGGAACGACCAATATTGTATTTGGCCTTAAAGCTTGACCAGCTTTAATCTCTTTATTGTACTGTAAAATATTAGCAGGGGAAACACCATACATCTTGGAAATACTCTCCAAGGTCTCTCCGGATTTTACTTCATGTGTATTGAACTTTTGGCCCAATGCGGTACACGAAACCAAAAAGCAAAAAGCACAAATTAGATAAAGCTGATTTACTATATATTTCATATTATTCCCATTCTATTGTTGCTGGCGGTTTTGAACTTATATCATATACGACACGATTGACGCCAGGGACTTTATTGATGATATCATTTGAGGTTTTTTGCAAAAACTCATATGGAAGATTAACCCAATCTGCAGTCATACCGTCCGTACTTTCTACAGCTCTAAGTGCAACACATTTTTCGTACGTACGCTCATCTCCCATTACCCCCACACTATTTACCGGCAACAACATGGCTCCTGCCTGCCACACTTTATCATATAACCCCCATTCCTTAAGTCCATTGATAAAAATGGCATCTACTTCTTGTAAGATCGCCACTTTTTCCGGGGTGATATCCCCAAGGATACGAATTGCCAACCCTGGCCCAGGAAACGGATGCCTGCCCAACAACGACTTATCTATTCCCAAACTTGCACCTACCCTACGAACCTCATCCTTGAACAACATTTTTAAGGGCTCTACCACTTTTAACTTCATAAAATCTGGCAAACCACCTACATTATGGTGGCTTTTAATAGTTTGCGAAGGGCCACCGGTTGCGGACACTGACTCAATGACATCTGGGTAAATGGTACCTTGTGCCAACCAAGTTGCATTTTCCACTAAATGCGATTCATCATCGAACACCTCAATAAATACACGTCCTATAGTTTTCCTTTTGGTTTCCGGATCACTCTCCCCAGCCAAATCATCCAAAAAGCGTGCCGAAGCATCCACACCCTTTACATTTAGACCCATGCCCTCATATTGCTTCAATACATCTGTAAATTCATTTTTACGCAAGAGGCCATTATTAACGAAAATACAATGAAGGTTCTTGCCAATAGCCTTATGCAGCAATACGGCCGCCACGGAAGAATCAACCCCTCCGGACAATCCTAAAATAACTTTTTCGTTTCCAATTTTTTGTTTCAACTCCGCAACGGTCTTGTCCACAAATGCATCTGGGGTCCACGTCTGTTCCATTCCGGCAATTTTCACCAAAAAGTTTTCCAGGACCTGTTTTCCATCCGTAGAATGGTATACCTCTGGGTGAAACTGGATAGCATAGGTTTCCTCCCCTTCAAATTTAAACGCTGCATTTTCAACATCATGCGTACTTGCCAAAAGGGTTGTATTTTCCGGTAGATGCTTGATAGTATCCGCATGGCTCATCCATACTTGGCTACCTGCGTCTACCTTATCAAAAAACGGTTCGTTCCCCTTAACAAAGCTAAGGTTTGCCCTACCATATTCCCTAGTATTGGATTTTTCTACACTACCCCCATTAAAATGGGCCAAATACTGAGCGCCGTAGCAAACTCCCAATAACGGCTTTTTACCCCTAATGGCAGATAGGTCCGGGTGAGCAGCATCATCTCCCCTAACGGATAAAGGAGATCCAGACAAGATTACAGCCTTATAACCGGAAAGGTCCTCTGGCAATTTATTATATGGCTTGATTTCAGAAAAAATGTTGAGCTCACGAACGCGTCTACCGATCAATTGGGTATACTGTGAACCAAAATCTAATATTAGGACTTTATTTTGCATGGGCAAAAATAGCAAATTGACGGTTCTTGAAAAGTATCTTTTGGTTATATTTAAACTTCATTTCAATTTTTTTTATGAAAAATGTAAGTGCTATAATTTTTGGAGCGGCAATAATCATTGCAGCCTTTTTCCTAGGAAATGCTTATGTGCGTAGGGCCAACCCTCCATAGATTATTTCGGTAACCGGGCTGGGGAACGAAAATTTTACCTCTGACCTTATTGTATGGGAGGGACAATTTTCATCTAATAGCACAGTATTGAAAACCGCATTTGACCAATTGAACAATGATAAGGAAATCGTAAGGCAATATCTGACTTCTAAAGGTATTCCTGCAGAAAATATCATTTTCAACAGTGTACAGACTACAGAAATGCGTGACAATCAATATGACAACGGAAATTATGTAGGCAGTATCTTTAGGGGTTATCAACTGACCCAAACCTTAAAAATAGAATCTGAAGACGTGGCATTAATTGAAGGGGTATCCCGTGAAATTACAGAACTGCTCAATAAAGGGGTACAATTTAACTCATACCCTCCAAGATATTATTATACCAAATTAGCCGACCTTAAGATTGAAATGATTTCCAAAGCCACGGAAGACGCGCGAATACGTGCAGAAAAGATAGCTGAAAATGCAGGTAGCGGTTTAGGAGACCTTGTATCCGCAAATATGGGTGTATTTCAAATTACCGGTCAAAATTCTGGAGAAGATTATAGTTGGGGCGGAGCTTACAATACGTCCTCCAAAAACAAAACCGCATCAATAACCATGAGATTGGAATACAAGGTAAAGTAATTCCTTAACTTTAATTGATCGCTTTCAAGGATTTGGATCAAAGCCAACTACAGTTTCCTTATGCCTAATTTCATAAAACAAAAGCCCGGTAATCAACCGGGCTTTCTAATCAACCAACCATTAATTTGAATACAATAAAAAGAATAATCTTTTTCATAACAATCTGTATTCAACCCTTTTGTCGTATTAATTTTTAATTCCTTACATGCCTTTAAAGAAAAAGCCCAGGAACCACCCTGAGCTTTTCAACTAAATCTAAACCAACTTCAAACCAAAAAAAATCAAAATTTAATTTTCATAGCCATTTTATATATAACAACTACATAAAGCTTTACCCTACCCTACTTGGCTTTTATTTTTAACTTTAACAAAAAAAATACAATGTCCGATGTCTTTTTTGAGGAAATGCGTAATGAAATATTCAATGGAGTCAATGAGCATGGACATCCATTTAGAACCATTTCCCTAGCAACCGTTGGTCATAATGCCATACCCAGATTATGTACCGTTGTCTTGCGTGAGGTCACCAATGATTTAAAACTGACCTTTTATACCGATAGCAGGTCCCAAAAAATAAGTAATTTAATGTTGAACGATCAAATTGGCCTACTTATGTACCATCCTCATAAATTATTGCAGATAAAGGTTGAAGGACAAGCACATATTGTAAAGGATGTTGAACGATTAAAGGATACATGGAACAACATACAGCCTAATAGTCGGCGGGATTATATAACCCAACATAGCCCTAGTAGTAAAATAACCAATCCTAGTACTATTGAATACTTAAACGATGGTCATTATTTTACCATGATCGATGTTGTGCCACAAAAAATTGAATTCCTCAAACTTAAAAGACCTCATCATATACGAATAGCCTTTGAAAAGAAACAGGATACTTGGAGCAGCACATTTTTAGTTCCCTAAAGCGGAATAAAAATAAATATTCTGCTTTTCCTTCCCAAAATCAAGGATGCTGTCCATAACTACATACTGCCCATTAGCGGGTTTGTTAAATGACACTTGAAGTTTAGGTTCTCCGGTATGCTTATCCTCATACGAATAATCATCTTGGGCTATGATAGTACGTCCCGGTCGTAATAAACGTATATTTCCTGCATAGGTAACATTAGGCAACGTCCATTGATCATCAGGATATTTATCCTCCAACATTTTTGCGACAGGATGAAATCCATATTGAACAGAAGACTTAATCTGCAGCAATTGCTCCAAAGGTGTTCTGACCACTTGGGCAAATAGTACACTATAAAATAACCAATATCCTATTTTAACGACCTTCATTCCATTTTTTAATTCAATGGACTCCATCAATAAAATGGTAAAGGGTATGAATAGTGGCAAAAGCCACCTAGTTTCTACTTTCTGGGTCTGAAATACTACGAAAAACAAGAGCAATACAAGAAACTGGACTATTGCCATTTTTAAAAACCAACTGTTGACAGGCTTTTTAAAGGTTAAAACTTTAAAAAAGAAGCCTAAAGCCAAAACGATCAGCATTACGTATACCAAAGCCAATATTCCCTTGAGAAAAGTAAGTACCGGTAGTAATGAAAATGTGGGCTTTATGGTATTGCCCATAACCTTTTCCTGAATACTTTCCGATAGGAAAACCTGATAACCTAAAACCTTTTCAAAAATGAGGAATTGGCCCAAAAAGTCATGCAGTGGACTATTGAGCACATGCAAGATGATAAAGGGTATTTCTATTACCAGTTAAAGAAAGGAATCAGTTCCAAAATTTCCTATATGCGTTGGAGCAATGCTTTTATGTTCAATGCAATGTCCAACTATTTAAAAGAAGTTAGCTAAATGAAATCGGAAAAAGTAAGCGGTGTACAAATATATATACCAGAGTCAAGAACCAAATTAATGGAGTTTGCATTTGCGAACAAGAAAATACTTGTGGCCGTAAATGGAGAAAAAATTCAACATGCAAGTGAGCAGACCAGAGAAATAATCAATAGAAATGTTGGGTATTCTGATGGTATTGGTGCAGTTTGGGCCTTGCATAAAAAAGGACACCATGAGGCCATTAAGATTCCTGGGTGTGAACTTTGGTTGGATATTATCAATGCATACCAAACGGAGAAATCGTTTTACCTCATTGGTGGCAAGGAAGAAGTCATTCAAAAAGCGGTTTCGCAATTGCGGGAAGAATTTCCTGCCATCAATATTTGGTTTCAGAAATGGATATTTAACGGCCAAGGATGACGAAGAGAATTTGATCAATGATATAGGCGCCAAAAAACCAGATGTTGTTTTCGTGGCCATGGGGTCTCCAAAACAAGAACTTTTAATGGAAAAATTGTATCTACGGCATGCCGCGGTGTACCAAGGACTGGGAGGTAGTTTTGACCTTTATATAGGGAACACGCATAGAGCCCCTAAATGGTGGTTGGACAATAACCTTGAGGGAATATATAGAACATTGATGGAGCCAAGGAAAAGAATCATGAGAGATATAAAATTATTGCCCTATTTCTACAATCTGGTACTGAACAAGCTTTAGAGAGCCAATTGTACATGTAGCCATAATACCCCTGATCTTAAAATAACTTAACTATAAATTAAACAAAATGTTATCTACCCTAGTGTGTGCCAATGATGATGAATGGAATGATTTTCTTGAAAAGGAAAATAACCATCAGATGGTTACCATTGCCCATAATCCGTGTTTGGGAAAAATATTGTCCAATACTTTTGGATATTCCTCTACCAACTATTTCATAAAGGATAGGGAACAAACCATTGGTGTAATGCCTATAGTCAATGTTGGTAAAAAGATGGTATCCATGCCTCATTTTTCATATGGAGGCCCATTAGTACAAACTTCATATGCAAACAATGTAAATATATCCTCTCTAATAAACGCCCCTAGTTTTGAAATACGAAGTTTTGAAAAACTTTCTGAGCATTATATCGATAAAAAAATCAGCTGTATTCTAAAATTGCAGGATACGGAAGATGAAATGTTCATGACCATTAAAGCGAAATTGAGACAGAAAATCAGGAAGACCCTTAAAATAAATTTTGATGTAAAATCTGGGGGAATAGAGCTATTGAATGATTTTTACACCATATTTTCCCAACGCATGCTCAAATTTGGTTCACCTCCTTTGGGTAAGCAATTTTTTAGGAATTTACTACAGCAATACACGTATGGCGATGTGCAAATTACCGTTATCTATGACGGGGTTAAAGCAATCTCGGCGGGTTTTTCCCTTTCTTATTTAGGCTTTAACGAATTGTGTTGGTCAGGAACTGATGAGACATATAATAAGCAAAATGTAAATGCACTCATGTTTTGGGAAATGATCAAAACCTCCATTGCAAAGGAGCACCGCTATTTCTCTTTTGGAAGGTCTACAATAGATAGTTCCCAACATGAATTTAAAAAGCTTTGGAACCCTATGGAGCTCCCTATCTATTACAATCTATCGGAGGAGCCAAAGACATCATTGAGAGATTTTGAGTTCTTGACTAAAATCTGGAAATACCAACCACTACGAACTTCACAGATATTAGGGCATTATGTCTCTAAATATGTGTACTAAAATCTGTAGAAGTAATGAAAATTCTAACTTTTGACATAGAGGAGTGGTTCCATATTTTGAATAACCCATCTACCAAATCAGAAAAGGAGTGGGTAAATTATGAGTCTCGCATCCACAAGAATATGGAAACCATTTTTGAAATTTTGGACGTAAGCAAGGCTTCCGCTTCATTTTTCGTTGTAGGGTGGATAGCGGAAAAATATCCAGAGGTGGTAAGGATGATTTCTGATAGGGGGTATGAAATTGGTAGTCACACCCATATGCATCAACTGGTATATGAACAAGACCGCCCAACCTTTTATAATGATGTGGAACGATCGATCAAAACTATAGAGGATTGTATTGGGAAAAAGGTAGAGCTGTTCCGTGCGCCAGGGTTTTCCATATCACATAATAATAAATGGGCTTTTGAGGTATTACATGAATTAGGTATTACCACAGATTCATCCGTTTTCCCTATAGGGCATGCGCATGGCGGACTTAAGTGTTTTCCTAGTGCCAAACCATCCCTTATAGAGTACAATGGTGTAACCTTAAAGGAATTTCCAATAAATATCCAATCTATTGTAGGTAAGTCCATGGTTTTTTCTGGTGGCGGGTACTTTAGGTTGTTACCATACAATTTTATTAAAAAAGCGACGCTCAAGTCAGATTATATAATGAGTTATTTTCATCCAAGGGACTTTGATTATAAGCAACCCTTGATCCAGGATTTATCTTCAATAAGACGGTTTAAGTCTTATGTAGGTTTAAAATCATGTAAGCCTAAACTTGAAAAATGGCTAAACGATTTTCAGTTTATGGATATTTCCACAGCCAATGATAAAATAGATTGGAACCAAAAAAAAGTTGCTGTTTTAGATTAAAAAAATATGAGAAAAATTACACTTATTGCAGGTGCACGACCAAATTTTATGAAAATTGCACCAATTATCCATGCCATTCAAAACGCTCAGGACAATGGTAATGATATTTCCTATAGGCTTGTACATACCGGCCAGCATTACGACAAAAAAATGTCCGGTGATTTTTTTGAACAGCTTAATATTCCCGATCCAGATGTTAACCTAGGGGCTGGTGGTGGTTCCCAATCTGAACAGACGGCTAGTATCATGATCGGTTTTGAAAAAGAGTTGATCGCTAACCCGGCTGATCTTGTAATTGTTGTAGGCGATGTTACATCTACGATGGCCTGTGCCATTGTGGCGCAAAAGCTTCATATTAAGGTAGCTCATGTTGAGGGGGGTATTCGATCTAATGATTGGACAATGCCAGAGGAAATCAATAGGTTGGTTACAGATGCCATTACCAATTATTTCTTTACCACTTCTGAAATTGCAAATGAAAATTTACGTAATAGCGGGGTAAAGGAGGAGCAAATATTTTATGTAGGCAATACTATGATAGATACATTGCTAAAGCAACGGTCAAGGTTTGCCAAGCCAGATATTTGGGATCAATTAGGTCTAAAGGAAAAGGAATATATGGTCATGACTTTGCACAGACCTGCAAACGTGGATCAAGAGGCACAGATAAAATCGTTGATGGATGAAATAATTGTACATAGCAAAGATGTACCATTGGTTTTTCCCGTTCATCCGCGTACGGCCAAAATATTGAACAACCTGAAAATTTCACATCCAAGATTGCATATGGTGGAACCTTTGGGCTATCTGGAATTTAATTACCTGGTAGAAAGAAGTAAGGCCGTAATCACGGATTCTGGTGGTATAACGGAAGAAACTACGGTAATGGGTATTCCATGTATGACACTTCGTGATAATACCGAAAGACCGGAAACCATTACAGAAGGTACCAATGAACTTTTAGGAACCGATCCAAAGGCCATTCAACCTGCTATGGAGAAACTTTTTAAAGGGGAATGGAAAACGGGTGGTATCCCAAAATTATGGGACGGTAAAACAGCAGGTCGTATCGTCGATATAATATTGGATTTCAAAGAATTATAATTTCTTGAACCTTAGTGATTTGTAATATTGTACCGCTTTTTAGGTTAAAACTCGATAAAAAAATACTAAACCATACCAAAAATTAGTTTGGTTGTGTACGGGTTAGGTATTGTTGAATAATATTGACTTTAATTATGAACGAAAAAACATACGTCTTAGATTTTGAAGAGGACAAGGAATCATATGACATAAAAGAGGCAATTGCCAAATATGTACGTTTTTGGCCTTGGTTCTTGGGGATGGTACTATTGTTTTGTGCCATTGCCTTTGCGTATATGAAATATGCTCCTGTAATCTATAAGACAGAGGCAAAAATCAAGATTTTGGAAGACGCCATGAAAACAAGTGTTGTCAAGGATGTCATTTCCATTGCTAGTGCAAACCCCAATAATAGGTTATTGGATATACAAAATCAGATTAAGGTAATTCAGTCGTACCGTCTGTTGCATAATGTGGTAGATGAGCTTCATTTGGATATTGAATACCAGCAGTTGAACAATCTACTCTACAAGCAAATATGGGAGCCGCCATTTACGGTCAGAAAGAACATCTCAGAGGACAAGATCAACGAACCTTTAAAATTTGAGGTAAAGTTGACCGAAACCGGCTTTGATATTGTGGATGAAGAAGGTACGCAATACAATGTTCCTTATAACGAAGCCAATACCTCTGTTTATTATCTGCCCTTTAAAATTGAATTGGCAGAAAGTATCACTAATGTAAAGAATTACAGAAATGATTCGTTCAAGGTAATAATAGACTCAAAGAGAAAAACGACCCTAAAATTGGCCAAAAAACTGACCATTACTACAGAAGCCAATAGTGAGGTCCTTAATCTTTCTTTGCTGGGCGAGAGTAAACAACGTTCAGAACAGGTTTTAAACTCTATAATCAACAATTTTAACCAAGACGGAATTTTGGATAGGCAATTGGTATCCAGAAGGACGTTGGAAGTAATTGAAAAACGATTTGTTTACCTGTCCCAAGAACTTGATTCTATTGAAGCGGGTAAGCAAAATTTAAAGCAAGAGCAGAATATATCGTTCATTCAATCAGACGCCGGAGCAAATCTACAGCGTAAGACAGAAGCGGAAAGTGAGGCGCTTAAACTAGAAACTCAGGTTTCATTGTCCAATTTATTGAAGAAAACGGTAGCCAATGAGGCGGAATATAATCTACTTCCTGCAGATATTGGACTTGCCAATAGCGGATTGAACGCTATGGTGTCCAATTATAACAATATGGCCAGGGAACGTCAAAAGTTAATTACATCGGTTGGTTCTAACCACCCTACCTTGGTTAAATTGTCCAAGCAGTTAGAGTTGAGCAAACTTAATATATTAAGCAGTGTAAACAATTATGAGGCCCAATTGGCGCTGTCATTGCGTAAAACAAATCAGGAAAAAAACTCTGCCGGGTATCGATTTTCACGATTACCGGAAACGGAAAGAATGCTAAGGTCTATTGAAAGACAGCAGAGCATCAAAGAGAACTTATACCTATTGTTATTGCAAAAACGTGAAGAGGCCACAATTGATTATGCGTCTACCGCACCTACCATTAAGGTTATTGAATACGGTCTAACGAACTTGGATCCATTATGGCCTAAACCTACCGTGGTATTCCCGGTAAGTATATTATTGGGGCTTTTATTGCCGTTCCTGGTCTTCTATATCCGTTTTTCTACGGATAACAATATTCACGACCGTTCAGAGATTGAGCAGTTAAATCCAGAAATTCCCGTAGTTGCGGAAATTCCATTTTTTGAAAAGGATAAAAAGTTCATCGATGTCAATGATCGGTCCGTTCTTGCGGAGTCGTTCAGGATACTTGGTGCCAATGTTACCCATTTGTTATCGCCGGAAGAAACAGATGAAACCGGTAAGGTTATTTTTGTGACTTCCGCGGTTAAGGGAGAAGGTAAAACCTTATTGGCACTTAATCTGTCCCTTGCCTATGCCAGTATTGGTAAACGCGTTTTATTGGTGGGTGGGGATTTAAGAAACCCAACCTTGCATACCTATTTGGGTCTGGATAAGAATAGCCAAGGCCTTGCCGATTATCTGGCGGGTAAAATAAAGGACTTTGAGCCCCATACGTTTGAGGGCTTTAAGGCAAATCCCGATCATAAAATATTTTTGAGCGGGGCTGTACCTTCTAACGTTCCGGTACTGTTGTCCGGTAAGAACTTTGAACAGTTCTTGGAAGAGGCCAAAAAAGAATATGATTATGTCATTATGGATACGGCCCCTACCATGTTGGTGACGGACACCCTATTGATTGCAAAACATGCCGATATTACCTTGTTTGCCGTACGTGCCGGGGTAACGGATAAAAATGTAATGAAGTTTTCAAAGGAGCTCAACAAGAGCAAAAAAGTCAAAAATATGGTCTACGTAATGAATGCCGTAGGACAAGTGCATGCCGGTAAATTAAATTATGGGTATGGATATGGATATGAGATGGAACAGTCGGAGAAATCCAAAAAATGGTTTAAAAAAGCGTAAACCTAAATTTGTGGTACTTTACAGGCTAATCATCTTATAATCGATGCAATGAAAATAGCAATTCTTGTCAATAGCTTAAATCAGCTTAGCAATTGGCAGTATAGGGTCATTGAAGGAATTTGCAACGACCCGGATATGGAGCCGGAAATACTATTGGCCAATGGCCCATTCTTCAATTGGAGATTGGGCCATACCGGTAACGTCAATGCTCATGCTCAGAAGATTGGTGGAGTGTCCGGTTTATTGCTAAGAACGCAGTACGCTATTGAAAATAAATTGTTGTTCAACCCTCCCCAAGCAAATTATACATCAAATTCTTTTCCGTTTTTGAACGATTTAAAAGTTGGTGTACTTGGAACGGATGAACCCGGACCCATGGACCTTTTATTGAATTTGGATAGCGTTCCTGTTTCAGATGCATTGCTAAAAACTTCAACATACGGGCTCTGGGAACTATTGTTCAAGGAAAGTTCGTTGGTAGATGATGGCCCCGTTGGTTTTTGGGAAGTGGTAAAGAAAAAACCGGTCGTTACGGCAACATTGGTCAATTTTAAAGCGAACCTTCAAGCATATGCCATTGTAGATCAAGCACATTTTAATAGGCATTGGTCAATGACAGAAACGGCTACCATTGTTTCTGAAGGTAGCGTGTCCTTACTGTTTAAATGCCTAGATAGGTTAAAGAACAATACCCTTCAACTTACGGAGTTTTCCATGCCGGTGAAGACCAACACAAGTTACCCCACGTTATTTTCTACCTTAAAGTATATGGGGAAATTTTATGGCGGTTTTGTGAACAAGCTGTATGAAAAATCAATGGCAAAACTTGTAAGCAGGCGGTATGAGTGTTGGACGGTCTTTACAGGTAACGAGGGTTTTTTTCAGGATATTACGTCCTCTGCAATGGCGTTGCCCATGCCCGATAATGAATTTTGGGCAGACCCCTTTCTTTTTCACCATAAGGGAACCGATTATCTATTTTTTGAAAATTATTCCTATAGCACCAAAAAAGGAAAAGTTAGCTGTGGTGTTTTAAAAGATAATCAATTGACCCAGATTGTGGATATACTGGATACGGGATACCATTTGTCCTTTCCCTTTATATTCGAGCAAGATGGAGAGATTTTCTTAATGCCCGAGGGTAGCGAGAACAAAACTTTGGAAATATATAAGGCCGTGGATTTTCCGTTACAATGGGAACCCTATACGACAGCTTTTGAAGGGGAAGCAGTGGGCGATGCTTTTTTCCATACCGATCAGGATCAACAGCAGTGGTTATTTTTAAACAAACAGGCTGCGCCAACATCTCCCATGAATAGTGAACTGTTTATCTATAAAGTTGATGGCGTTAAGCTCAATACCTTAATTCCCCATCAACAAAATCCGGTTCTCATAGATGCTAGTGTAGCAAGAAATGGAGGGGCGATCTTTATGCATGAAGGGGAATACTATAGGCCTTCACAACGAAATACGGATGGAGTGTATGGTAGGGCGTTGAATATCAACAAAATTGAAAAATTAACGCTGGAGGAATATAGGGAAACTACGGTACAGGTTATTGAGCCTGATTTTGAGCATAATTTAATGGGGCTGCACCATCTGCATGAATGCAACGGTAAATTTGTTTTTGATGCTGCCTACCGTTACAAATAGGGATATTCATCAATAAGATTTTGAAAGGTAATCCGTAGGCGATTACTCAGGTACACCGTCCCAGATCTCTACATCATCTACCCATTGGTACATGGGGTAATTGCTTCCATACACTTGGGTCAACATAATAAAATCCAAATTGTCATTGTTATAGGTGGTAACTCCATGATGTTCGCCAATAAGTTGGCCGTTCACTTTCATTGACGCATAACCATCATCCCCATTGCTCCATTTTATATGGTATTCTACTTTGAACCATTCGCCTAAGATCAGGGGTATTTGCGTGTTTCTTAATTGCCATATGGGGTTTTGCGGACTTACATCACCTTGTAACATCCAATAGGGGTTGCCGCGTATATCGGTAGCCATGAATGCGATCATCCTAAAGCCATTGGAGTAACTGGCATAATTGGCTGTCTTATATTCCCAAATGGCGCGCCATTTATCGATCCCTTGTACGGAACTTGCATCGGTCTTCATCCAATAGGCAATATATAATTCATCTGGGTTTTCCTGAATATCGTTTATTTGATAGGGCGCCTGGGTTACTTGTACATCATAATTCACCCGTTGGAACAAAGTGGTCGTCTCATTACCGTTTGGTCCGGTAATCACTTCTAGAGCATTGTCTATGGCGGCACCATTGTCATCATTGATGTTGTGTATTCCACTGGGCTCGCTGGCGTTGGCAGATCCTAAAATTGTTGGTGGCCAATAATAGCCGGTCTCGGTGTCCTTACCTACAATATATTGATAATCATACCTGGTCTCGGTCAAACTTACGCCTTCAAATCCGGATTTAAAGAGCAGATTTGCTTCACGTCCAGGAGCGGTAGGTGGTGGCGTGCCGTTTTGGTCCACGTCAATTTCTACTTCGGTCTCTGTTTCGGCTTCTGTTTCGGTCTCTGGAAAGGATGTTGAACCAATATTGTCCTTTCCACATGCACATAATAGTAATAGGATCAAGGGGGTCATAAGTGGTAGGTAGGTTAATTTTTGTAATGATTTCATTGGGGTATCACTTAATTGCTTCTATATCATATACGTAACATTGTCATAAAAAGTTTGTACCGGTGATTACAACCATTTTAGTTCTCTTTGTTTAGGGTTGCCCGTCCCAGATTTCAATATCGTCTACCCATTGGTACATGGGGTAATTATTTCCATAGACCTGCGTAACCATAATAAAATCTAAATTATCGGATTTTGAGGTCGTTGGGCCATGATGTTCACCAATTAACTGTCCGTTGATTTTCATAGAGGCATAACCGTCATTGCCATCGCTCCATTTTAAATAATATTCTGCCTTGAACCATTCTCCGGTAATTAATGGAATATCATAATTTTCTATACGCCATACCGGTTGGCGTGGTCCTATATCTCCTTGAAATTGCCAATAGGGTGTGCCTTTAATATCGGTGGCCATAAAGGCGATCATTCTAAAACCATCTTTATAAGAAGCATAGTTTTTTGTTTTGTATTCCCAAATGGCACGCCAAATATCTTTCCCTTTTAAGGAAATATCATCTGTTTTCATCCAATAGCAGATATAAAGCTCTTTGGGGTTCTCTTTTATATTGTTGATTTGATATGGGGTCTGTGTAACTTGTACATCATAGTTTACCCGTTGAAAAAGTGTGGTGGTTTCGTTGCCGTGCGGTCCTTTTACTTTTTCCAGATAATTGTCTATTGCGGGACCGCCACCATCATTGACCGTATGTATACCACTGGGTTCCTTATCTTTTTCAGAAGAGCCCAAAATTGTAGGTGGCCAGGAAAAACCGGTCTCGGTATCGGTACCCGTTATATATTGGTAGTCGTATTTATTTTCTGAAAGTTGAACACCTTCAAAACCGGAACTGAAAAGTAGTTTGGCGGTTGGTAGACCGTTTACACGTGTAGGTGACGTTGTATCCGGTACGGAGTGTTGCTCTTCTACCTTATGGGTAGAGGTAAGCCGGGCTATTTTTTTTTTACGGTGCCTTCCAATGGGTCGTTGACCACATGCACGTTAAAGGAGGCGTTTTCTACTGACCCGTGTATAAGGTCATTGCTAGTGGCATTGCGCACAACGTATTCAGAAACAAGATCGTAGTCTTTACCACAAGAGGCTAAACATAACATGGATAGTAAAATGACTAGGGGGACGAAAAAGGTTTTGGAAAAAATAGACTTCATGTAACGGTAATAAAATTATTTCGTTGCTTTTTTAACGCATTCCGAAAATATTTAAACTATATCCATTAACGATGAAAAGTTCAATTTATTCGATGAAATGCATAATAAAAGTTATTAACGTTAATTGTTAATAAAAAATATACCCTCTCGATGAACGTATTTATTTAATTTATTTCATCCATTTTACACTAAATAAACCAAGCCCTTCATTTTCGCTGCAGTTCAATTTCCCCCGAATACGAATTGCAATGTCCATGAAGGGCTTGGTCTAAAATTTACTTAATAGATGGGTAAGATTTTTAGTGGTCATTGAATTATGGCGTTGGTGCAAACGTATTATTACCAATAGTTCGGCCTCGGTCAGCTCATAGGCGGTCTTAATGGATTTTATCTTTCGCTCTCCCAGTGCTGCCAAAAACTGTAATTCTTTCTGTTTTGTGTTCATGTTCTCAATTTAATGAACCGCCCTTTTGTGGGAAGGGCGGATTGCATTTAACTAACAGCCAACTAACTCAACGTAATTTATATAGGATCAAAACTATGTAGTGGCAACGTATTGAACAATACCCAGTTATGGGTATATTTAAAGTGTAATGGAGCAAGTAAAGATGATTTCAACATTAATGGATAATATACCTTGTATTAGGTATAGTATCACCATCTAAAAATCTTCATTTTTGAATGAGTAACCATAAAAACCAAACTAATGAAAACGATTACAAAAGTTACCCTGCTCAGTTCCCTTGCCCTATTCTTTTTAACGCCTTTATTCCTAACGGCACAAACGGACACTATGGGTGACGGAATCATGGTAGTACGAAAGATAGCCGGAAACCCAATGGAAGCCTACAGCTCTACCTTGGATCTAAACGATAACCGTAAGCAGCTGATTATGGCAGGACAGAACTATCAGACCAATTATGGTATTTATGCTTCCATAGAAATTGGGGATTCCTCCTTAGGGGAAAATTATAAGACCTTTAAAAGTGTGGAGTTTGAAATTGTGAACTACAAGCCTACCTATTTTATTGGTATAGATTCTATTGTTGTGGCACCTAATAATATGAAAGATGGATTGACTTTTTTGATCTACACCAAAGCTATGTCAGATAATGTGTCGTATTCCCTAAATAACGAACAGCTAAAAAATCTGCATTTTGAAAATGGAGGGTACATCCATTCCAAGCGAATTTTAAATCCTATGTTCCCTAGGTTTGATGCTGCTGGTAAACCTATTTTGATGAACGATGGTAGGCTAGATGCCTTACCTGACAATGGAAAAGCTTTTGATTTTGAATTTTTCTATAAAGATGGGAGGCATGTGGTACGAAAGGAAGATTATGATAAAGAAGTGATTTCTGACCAAAAGTATAAAGGAGAACAAGTTTTTAATATGCCTGGAAAAAGGTGTTGGGCAAGTTTCAATAAGATTATTTTTTAATGAATAAAACGGTTCTCTATCTGCTTCTTATTGCATTTTCTAATCTTTGGTCAAACAATCCAAAATTAGATCAGTTATTTAATGCTACCAAAAATCAGGACTTCCCTGCCGCGTATAATTTAGCCTTAAATATAGAAGATGAAAGTATGGAAAACCATCTTATCACTTTAATTGATTTAATGTCATCTAAGAGGACCAATTCTAAATCTTTATATGCCTTTGAAAAGACGAATAACGAATCACTTAATTTCATCAAATATTTAATTGAAGGTTACAGTAATAGTTATGCATTAAAACAGGATAATTTACAAGCATTTAAAAGTTTTTCAAATGCTATAAAACTTGCTGATAAAATTGGAGACAAAGTTTTTGTTAAAGCTGCGCTTATTGGTATTTTAGACTTGTTTGCTTCTGAAATATTTATAGGGAGCAAGCAATACTTACCGTATTTAGAACGGTTCATAGCTATTAAATCAGATGTTACGGATGAAATTTTAAGTATTCGCTATGGATTAATTTTTTTGAGTAAAGGAGACGATAATCTTAATGATATTGATATTCAATATTACTCATATAATGATAAGTTAGATTCCATTTTTGGGACATTACCTAATTCGAATAATCTTTTCCTTTGTTTTATTTAGAAAAAGGGATTTATTACAAGATTGAAGAAAATTTTGAAAAGGCTGAAGATTTTTTGTTAAAGGCAGATAGTACCTCAGTAACTTTAAAATACAATGATGCTTTCAGGAATAAGATTGCGTGGCAATTAGCACATGTAAATTTGCTGAATGATCATTTAGTTGAAGCGAAAAGATTTTTGGAAATCTCTAAAGGGATTCAATTAAATTAAAAGATGATTTCTATAACGACCGTCTAGCCTCGGCCATCTTCCAAAAAGAAGGCAACTATGATTCTGCGTATCACTACTTACGAAAATCGGTAGATATTGAGTATGAGCTGGGCTATAAGAACAATACCTTGGAGTCCTCCATTTTAACCGTACAAAACCAGACCGATAATTAAAACTGGATAAGTTGGAATTGGAGACTTCCAATGCCAAAATTAGAAATTGGACCATATTTCTGGGCATGTTGCTGGTCTTAGGTACTGTCATTGGTGTATTGGTAAATAAGAATGCCATACGAAAACAACTGTTGGCAGAGCAAGAAAAAACACTTGGGCAGCAAAAAGTATCCAATATTCTAAAGGAACAAGAGCTTGCCACCATAGATGCCATGATTGAAGGTCAAGAAAAAGAGCGGCAACGGGTAGCCAATGAGCTTCATGACGATCTGGGTGGCTTAATGGCGGCGGTAAAATTGCAGTTTAATTCACTTGAAGCGTCGGACAAACAAGGTAATAAGGAGACATTTGCCAAAACAGAAACATTAATTGATGAGGCCTACGGTAAAATTAGAGCTATTGCCCACGCCAAAAATTCGGGATTAATAGCCAAACAAGGGTTATTGCCGGCCGTAAAGCAAATGGCGGAAAAAGTTTCCGTGGCCAGTGTATCGGTATCTTGGTGCATGATCATGGGTTGGACACCCGCCTGGAAAACAGTATGGAGCTCACACTGTTCCGTATCGTTCAAGAATTGATGACCAATGTAATCAAACATGCGGAAGCTACTGAAATGAATATCCATATTACCAACCATGGCGATACCTTGAATATTTTAGCAGAGGATAACGGTAAAGGAATGCCGTTGGATAAAACGGCTAACTATGGTAATGGTATGGGATTAAAAAGTATAGATAAGCGTATACATTATTTGCATGGTTCCATGAACATAGAATCGGAAATAGGAAAAGGAACCGTAATCATTTTAGACATACCCATATGATCAGATTGGCTATTGCAGAAGACCACCAAGCCCTTATTGACGGTTTGGAACTCTTACTTAAATATGAAGAGGACATTAGTATTGTAGGTGCCGTAAACGATGGTGAGGCATTACTGGATTTGGTGCGCTTAAACAGCCCAATGTGGTAGCGTTTGGTCCGTATTTAATCTACCTGGGCGTTCAGGACTTCAATTTTGAGGCCTTACCAATGGTAAACCTATTTTGGGCCAGCTCAACCCGTTGTTTGGATATTAGTATGGTACTATCCAAGGCCGTTAGCTGTTGCTGTGCTGTACCAATCATAATAAGTGATCATTACCTCGCCCACTTTGGCCACAATAACTTGTTTTAGTTCTACCTCGCCTAAAATTCTGATTTTGTTTCAATTGTTCAGATTGGCGAACATGCGTAGGCCATCAAACAAGGTCCAATCCATGGCCACACCATAATTTAAAACTATTGTTCTTTGCATTGTCCTGTTCTACCTGGAACCATCTGAACGGGTTTGCGAAAATTCTGTACACTATTATTATCCGTAATACGGGCTTCCAAAGTAGGAAGCATGTGCATAACCCGGACTTACCCTATGGAATCAATTGCGAGATTATTGCTGGCGGTAATAATACTGTAATTATTCTCTATTGCTATTTTTACCGCTTCATGCAAGGAGAGCACTTCTTGTCCCCGGACATTGCACCCAACTAGAATACAATAAAAAATATAATCCTGTAATAATTCATTTTAATATGTTTCAAGCACTTTAAACTCCGATCTTTCTACTTTTTCACGTGACCACAGCATATAAAGTGCAGGAATTACAAATAACGTTAGCAGTAAGGAGAACTGGTCCACCAATGATCACTACCCCCATGCCTATTCTACTGGTAGAAGCCGCTCCCAAGGATAACGCTATGGGCAAAGCTCCAAGGCAATGGTTTAAACTGGTCATTAGAATAGGCCGTAGTCTAGATTCCGATGCCTGTAGAATTGATTCTCTTTTTCCTATCCCTGTTCCCGTAATTGATTGGCAAATTCTACAATAAGAATACCGTTCTTGGTTACCAGACCAATTAACATTATGGTGCCTATTTGACTGAAAATATTCCATGACTGTCCAAATAACCACAAGGAAAACATGGCTCCGGCAACGGCCATAGGTACGGTCAGGATAATGATAAAGGGATCTATAAAACTTTCAAATTGGGCAGCAAGAATTAAGAAAATCAACAGTAATGCCAATCCAAAAGCAATAGGGTATTTGAACTACTTTCAACAAAATCCTTGATTCTCCGCCAAATCCGTAGTAAAGGATTCATCCAATACTTTATCCTTTATCCGCTCCATGGCCTCAATACCGTCGTTGATGGTTTTACCGGGTGCTAAATTTGCAGATACGTAGCAGACATGTACCTATTATTGTGATATAGTTGTGGGTGGACTACTATGTTCTGATGTTTGAACCAAGTTGTCTAATTGAATCAACAAACCATCTTTATTTTTGACAAAGATCGATGTCAAATCCATCGGTGCATTTCTGTCCTCTTATCAAATTGACCAATTACTTGATATTGCTTTCCGTTCATTAGAAAATATCCAAAACGTTGTCCGCTCAAAGATAGTTGCAGGGTTTGGGCAACATCTATTACGGACACCCCTAAACTTTCAGCCTTCTCACGGTCTATGGTCACATAGATTTCAGGCTTATCGAATTTTAGATTAACGTCTACAAAGGAAAACGTCTCATCATTTTCGGCTCAGCCATAAATGCAGGAATATTTTCTTCTAACTTCTTAAGTTTTGGGCTTGTATAATAAACTGAATTGGCGGTCCTCCTCTTTATTCACTGAAATTGTAGGTCGCTCAGATACGTTAGATTTACCACCGACATATGCTTTAGCCCATCGCCCAAGGTCATTGGCAATATCATTTGAGAACGCTCTCGCTCACTTGGGTCAACCAAAGCTATATTTGCCTACCACTATTAACTGATGATGACCCAAACCCTGGTGAGGTAAGTACAAGACTAACTTTCTTTTCTGGAATAGAATCATTTATCAAATCTGTTATATCGGTCATTAAGCGGTCCATGTATTCATACGAAGAACCTTCTGGGGCATTTACACTTAAGCGAACAAACTACGATCATCATAAGGTGCGGTTTCTTTTGGAAGTAGTATGTAGAACACCGCAATTAATCCTAAACATCCTGCCAAAATTGGAAAACTCAACCACTTTCTTTTCATAAATTCCCTAAGCGATTCTGCATAGGAACGGTTCATTCTCAAAAATACTTCTCCGTAAAATGATAGAATTTTGATTGTTTCTGTTTGCCGGGTTTGATCAAGTAAGCATTAAGCATAGGGGTCAGTGACAAAGAAACAAATGCGGAAATCAAAACTGCCGCACCTAAGACCACCCCCAAACTCACGGAAAAGCCTGCCTACAAAACCTTCCAAAAAGATTACCGGAAGAACACCGCTGCCAATGTTATTGAAATGGATATGACCGCAAAGAATATTTCATTAGACCTTTTATGGCGCCTCTATAGGCTCATACCCTCTTCTACTTTTTTATATAATATTTTCCGTTACCACAATACCATCATCCACTACAAGTCCCGTGGCAAGTACAATGGCCAAAAGTGTAAGCACATTAATACTATACCCAAACAGCCACATAATAAGAAAGTGGCTATCAAGGATACTGGAATATCTATTAAGGGCCTTAGGGCCATGGACAGTTTTTCTAAAGAGAAGAAAATGACCAGGATAACCAATACTATTGAAATCAATAAGGTTTTCCGCAACCTCGGTTACAGCCCTTCTTACAAAGACCGTATCATCATTACCACGTTCAATTTAAAACCTTCGGGCAAATCTTTTTTTAGCTTTTCATATTCCTCATAAAAAGCATCCGCAATCTCCAAATAATTGGTTCCTGGTTGTGGAATGACCGCGGTAGCGCCATTGGCTGACCGGAGTCGCTCATCTTGGTCTCCATGTTTCCCCTTCCAAACTTGCCTTACCATGTCACTTAAACGAACAATTTTTCCCCATCTGCCAGAATAATATATCGTTGAACTGCTCTTCCGTATTAAGATTCCCGATTGTCTTTACCGTTAACTCCGTATTTTCTCCGGTTAATTTTCCAGATGGCAATTCTACGTTCTGTGCAACAATGCGGTCCTACATCTGCCACTGTAAGTCCATAGGAAGCAATTTCAATGGGTCTATCCAAAGGCGCATTGCATACCTTCGCTGTCCCATATTTGTACGCTACTTACCCCAGGTATCGTTTCTATCCTTTGGGCAATAACGTTCTCTGCGTAGTCTGATAGTTCCAATATATTCTTTCCATCGCTCTGTACGGTCATGGAAAGGATACGTTGTGCATCGGCATCAGATTTGGAGACTACCGGTGGCGCATCCAAATCTTCCGGCAAACGCCTTACCGCTTTGTGACACCTTGTCCCTTACATCATTGGCCGCATCTTCAAGATTTTTGTCCAAGTTAAATTCTATACTAATAGAACTTGAACCTTGTACACTAGAAGAGGTTATATTACGTATACCGTCAATGGAATTGATCGCTTTTTCCAATGGTTCAGTGATCTGAGACTCAATTATATCTGCATTGGCACCTGAATAACTGGTTCTCACAGATACTTGCGCCGGATCAATGGAAGGAAATTCACGCACCCTAAATATGTATAACCAATGATACCGAATAGGATTAAGGTAAGGTTCATTACAATGGTCAGAACCGGTCTTTTTATACTTAAGGTCGATAAATTCATTATTCTGCGGTTAACGTTACAGGTTCTTCAAATTGAATATTGACGGGAGTACCATTTTCAAGGCCATAACACCATAGGTCAAAATAGTGTCCCCTACCTTTAGGCCAGAAACCACCCGTACCTCATTACCCGTCCTTGCCCCGATCTCAACATCGATTTCCTTGGCTTTACCTTGTTCGCAATAATATTCTTTTACCGTTCTGTACAGGTATCAAGGCTTCTGACGGTACCATTAGGGCATCATCTATACTTTCCAACGGCAACATTACATTGGCATAGGTTCCCGGGTATAACTTACCTTCCTTATTTTCCGCAATGGCCCTCATTTTCAATGTTCTAGTAGCAATCTCAACTTCTGGCTCAATGGCATACACCTTGGCCTTATATTCCTCTTTGGAATCTGAAGTAGTAAAAACTCAACTGCGAACCTACAGATACTTGAGACGCATATTTTTCCGGAATTGAAAATGTAATCTTGAGCTTACTGGTATTGACAATTTGGCGATCAATGTCTTGGGGGTTACATAGGTGCCTTTAGAAATATACCTCAACCCAATGGTTCCCGAAAAAGGTGCCCTAACTACAGTTTTTGAAAGTTGCGCTGTATTTATTGCGATTCTGCACTGGCAGATTGGTAGTCCGCACTCACAATATCATATTCCTCTTGACTTATGGCCTGTTTTTCCAACAATAATTTTGCCCTCCGTTCATTTTCCGAGGCTAGTTTTGGGGCCGTTCGCACTTTGATAATTTGCGCCTGTAACTCTATATCATTGACCTTGAACATTACTTGGCCTTCGGTAACCTTACTGCCTTCATTAAATTAATACGTTCAACAATTCCGGAAACCTCACTCTTATCTCAATTTGTTCATTGGCTTCTATGGTTCCGGATAAGGAAATATTATCATTGAACTGTTGGGCATTGAGCACCATCCCCTTTACTGAAGTTGCTTGTTCTACTGCATCATTGGCCTTAGATCCGCCAATTTCATTGTTTGCATTTATGCGATATACATTAGGGCGGTAATTCCTATTAAAAGTAGGCTATAAACAATGTATTTTATTTTCATTTGGAAGTTTGGATAATTATTGGCAAACCGGTATCGTCTACTTCACAAATCTAATTCTTAAAGGCTGTTTTATAGAAATGTTAGGTATTATTTAACACCGTTTAATACACCAATTAGCTCTTTTTATACATATACACATTGATTAAAATGTGCATTACACTGTATGACTTACAATATTTGAAAAGGTTTAACGAAATAAAAAATTTACATTTTATTTGTTTAAGTGAACTGTATTACCTTAAAACGTTCAATAAGGTTCGCCAACATGATGAAATATATACCGCTACATCTTATTCCGAAACCAAATAACTTCTATCCCAATCTTTCCAAACGACTTCATATCCTTGGGATTGTATCATTTTCTGTGATTTCCACTGTGCTTCGCTCGTCAGATATTTCAAACTGTTCCAAAGATTCAGGGGCAACCGCATAGCCACCTGGATTGGTTTTTGATTCCGCACTAATGGATGTAATACCTAGGTTAATAATATTATCCCTAAACACTTTACTCTCTCTAGTGGACATGGATAATCCACATCTTCGTCCAACAGACGATAGGCACAAATTAACTGGACCAAATCCGCATCGGTCATTGCTACCTTAGGCTCCACATCTCCTTGGTGCGGACGTAGGCGTGGAAAGGAGTGGAATACTTGGTTTTCCAATATGTTCTTTGCAAATATTTTAAATGCAACGCCGTATAAAAACTATCTACCCGCCAATCTTCCAAGCCGAACAAAGCACCTAACCCAATTTTATGAATGCCCCGCCCTACCCAAACGGTCGGTGTTAACAATCTAAAATCAAAATTTGATTTTTTACCTTTTGGATGGTGGGTCCTATATGTTGCCTTATGATAGGTTTCCTGATATACAAAACTGCATATAGTCCTTCCGCGATCAAGGTTTCATATTCTGCTTGGTCCAATGGTTGTACCTCTATACTAATATTAGAAAATGTTTACGAATTAGGCTATGGCATTTTTTAAATATGCTACACCTACCGTTCTGTTTGCTTCTCCCGTTACCAGAGAATATGATCGTAACCCAATTTTTTTATATAGGCCACCTCATCCAAAATCTCCTT